>JAVEST010000013.1:0-26991 GCA_034006465.1 Sulfurimonas sp.
CTCATAACGGAGTGGTCATGTGTTCGAGTCACATAGGACCCACCACCTACACATCGAACTTTCAAGCATTTCTCAAATCACTCAATTTTCTAGTGTTACCCAAACTGTTACCCACTACCTTATTACTAACGTTGTAAAGACTTATACCAGTATCAATTTTCAAATGATTATCTTTGATAAAACCTGCATAGTTTTTCATAGTTGCTTCTGCAGATGTGTGCCCAACTATAGTTGCGATTTTCATAATTTTAAAAAACTGCTATTAAAATATGATTACTACTACAAAATGACGTTATATGCAATAAATAAAGCCAATACCCACTAAAATACTGTTTATCAATAAGGAAGCTTCATATGTCATTTTCTACACTTGGATTATCAAAACCTATACAACTTGCTTTGCAAAAAAGTAACTATGAAAAACCAACTCCTATTCAAGAAAAAGTTATTCCACTTGTTCTACAAGGTCATGATATTATGGCGATGGCTCAGACTGGAAGTGGAAAGAGTGCTAGTTTTGTTTTGCCAACTTTAGAGCTTTGGTCTAAAAATAGAGGCGAAGGAAAAGCTAAAATCAAGGTGCTTGTTTTAACTCCGACTAGAGAGTTAACCCAGCAAGTGGCAGAAGCTTTTAAAACCTTTGGAGCATATTTAACACAAAAACCTAAAGTTGTGAGTATTATTGGCGGGGAGAGTATTGGCGATCAGCTCTATGAAATCCAACAAGGTTGTGATATCTTAGTTGCAACTTCTGGAAGGTTTTTAGATGTTTTGAGTAAAAAGCAGATGAATCTCTCGCATATTGAGTTTTTTATCTTAGATGAAGCAGATAAGATGCTTAACTTGGGGTTTACAGAGGAGCTAGAACTTGTTTTAGAGTCCATTCCTAAAAAACGCCAAAATCTTCTCTTCTCAGCAACTTACCCTCAAAAGATGCAGGACATTGCTTCAAAAATTACACAAAACCCAGTAGAAGTTAGTATAGAAGAAACTCAGACAGTAGAAGCGATAAACCAAAGAGTCATAGAAGTAAACCGTGAAAATCGTGGCCCACTACTTAGAAAACTACTAAAAGAGAACAAATGGGAGCTAGTGCTAGTTTTTATGGCAAATAAACGAGCAACTGATAACATAGCTGAGAAATTTAGAAAGTATGGATTTGAAGCAGCATCCTTTAATGGAGACTTAGAACAAGAGTCTCGCAGTGAAACACTTTTGGCTTTTAAAGAAAAAAAAGTAAACATACTTTTTGCAACTGATATAGCATCTCGTGGATTAGATATTCACGACATTGATTGTGTTATAAATTACGACTTGCCTAGATCTCCAGCTGACTATATTCATAGAATAGGGCGAACAGCGCGCGCTGGTAAATCTGGAGTGGCGATAAGCTTTATAGACTATGAAGATATGGAACACTTTAAACTCATAGAAAAACGTAGCGAAATAGAGCTAAAACGAGAGAGTGTTGAGGAGTTTGCCTTAGTTGGAGAAGCACCTAAAAAGACTAAAGGTCCTGCTCCAGTTAAAGGAAAGGGCAAGAGCAAAAAGGACAAACTTAGAGAGAGAAAAGCTCTTTAAGTGCTTGTATTAAGCTTATATCAAATTTGTAAGTTGAATCCACGTATAAACAAGATAGCTAGCTTTTTTAAACACTCTTGATAGCTTCATTTGTTATACTTTTAAAAATTTATTTGACGAGGATTGTTTTAGTGTACAAGAATGAAAACTACTTTGGTGAACTTATTAGTTATATAGAGGCTTTTGCAATATGAGAAAAATTCTCGGATTTGCTCTTATTGCTCTAGGGATATTTTTAGAAATAACGTGGTTGGGTATATGTTTTGGGAGTATTATAATTGGGGTGTTACTTCTGATATTTGCACCGAGAATACTATTTTTTCCTTTTAACTTTTTCCTACTACTTGGTTTGCTTACAATGCAGGGCAAAAGCTACAAATACTATAGTAGTTATAAAAAGCAAGATTATAACCATACTAACTACAGAAATACGCAGTCATCATTTAGCAATCTTGATAGATACTATGAAACACTTGAATCCTCTAAAAATGATTCTTTTGAGACTATCAAAAAGAACTATAGAAGGCTCATTAAAGAGTATCACTATGACTCTATTGCTAGTAAAGGATTGCCACAAGATATGTTGAAGTTTGCTGAGGTGAAGACTCAAGAGCTAAACGAAGCGTATGGGGCCATTAAAGAGCTAAGAGGCTAATATATGGAAAATTTTGCACTTATTTTTAGTGCTATATTTATAGGCTACGCCATTAGTAAGCGAGATATTTTTGCAATAAATACTCCGCTTATTTTGAATCAGTTTATCATTTATATCTCAATTCCTGCGCTTATTTTACTTAAAGTTCCAAAACTCTCTTTTTCATTTGAAATTTTTATACCTGTTTTTATAGCGTGGATAGTTTTAATTACAAGCGCTTTAGTTGTCTTTTATCTCTGTAAAATATTTGCATTTTCAAAAGAAGTAACAGGTTCTTTGATGTTAGTTGGAGTACTTGGAAATACAACATATCTAGGTATCCCAATCGTAGAAGCCTACTTTGGAACTGAGGCACTTGGATATGTTTTGATGTATGACCAATTAGGTACATTTATAGCACTCTCAACTTATGGAACTTTTATCTCTGTTTACTACTCTAGTACACAAAAAGTAGATAAAAAAGCACTTCTTTTTAAAATGCTCTCTTTCCCTCCATTTGTAGCATTGGTTCTGGCTTTTGGTTTAATAGGAAATGATTTTCATCCAGTTGTAATAAGCGTGCTAAGTTCTTTAGCTAGTACAATAATCCCTTTAGCTTTAGTTGCTGTTGGGCTTCAACTAAAGTTTAAACTCCCACTTCATGAGTTAAAACCTTTTGGCGTGGCACTTAGTGTTAAACTACTTTTTGCTCCACTTGTGGCATTTGCGGTAACTATGCTTTTTGGTTGGAACTCTATGGCTGCAAAAGTTTCAATCATGGAGTCGGCTATGGCTCCAATGATAACAGCAGCAGCTATAGCATCTATGGCAGGTCTTGCTCCAAGACTAAGCACAGCTATCGTTGGATATGGGATTTTAATATCCTTTATTACAACATGGCTTGTTTATAAAATTATTATTTAAGAGAGATATTATGGAGTGTTATTGTAAGAGTAAGAAAAAATTTAGTGAGTGCTGCCAGCCATATTTAAGTGGTGTTAAAAAGGCGGAATCTGCAGAGGAACTAATGAGAAGTAGATACAGTGCCTATGTTCTTGGAGATGGGAACTATATCTTAAATACTGCAACCAAAGATGCTAGTTTGGAAGTCGACGCAGCTCTTATACAAGAGTATGCTAAAAGTGTTAAATGGTTAGGGCTTGAGATAGTAAAGTCCTCTAGGGATGAAGTTGAATTTAAGGCTTATTACAAAGATAGTGATGGTCTAAAAGTGCAGCATGAGAGAAGTAGTTTTATATTTGAAGATGGCATCTGGTTGTATAGAGATGGGGAGTTTTTAAACTCAAAAATAGGGCGAAATATTTTGTGCCCATGTGGGAGTGGTAAAAAGTATAAAAAGTGTTGTAATTTAGCTTAGTTAAACTCACACCGCTAAGGTGTGAATCTATCTAGCTTCTTTTATAGCATCAAGTGCAGCTTCGTAGTTTGGCTCAGCAGTTACTTCACTTACTATCTCTTTATAGACTATAGTTCCACTTCTATCTACCACAAAAACAGCCCTTGCACTAAGTCCTTTTAGTTTGTTATCATCCATAAGAACACCATAAGCACGGCTTACATCTTTGTTGATGTAGTCAGATGCTACGCTTAGATTTGCTATGCCCTCAGTTGAGCAAAACCTATCTGCTGCAAAAGGCAAATCCATAGATATTACAGTTGTCTCACAGATATCAAGGTTATTTACATCCTCATTAAACTTTCTTGTCTCAGCTGCACAAGTAGCTGTGTCAAGTGAAGGAACTGTAATGATGAGCTGAATCTTGTCTTTTGCACCGCCTACTTCAACATCGTTCAAATCAACGCCAGTAGCAATAACAACAGGCGCCTTGTCTCCAACATTTAGCTCATTACCAACTAGTTTTACAGTAGAACCTTTAAACATTGTGGTTTGCATCTACTCTCCTTAAATTATTTTTAAAATATACTAACATAAAAAAAGCTTAAGTTATCTTATTTGGTATATAATTGGCAACTAAAAAACGATAAAGAGTATTTATGAAAAACCCATTTGAATCTGGCCACATTAAAAACTATGTTTTACTATATGCAAGTGTGGTTGTGATTATGGTTTTGTTTTTTATAGCAAGTACTATCTTTAGAGAAGATGTAAAGATAGAGAAAAAAGATTTTACACAAGATGCAAAAGTGAGTAAAAAAGAGGTAGTTGAGCCAAAAGAAGAGCAAAATGAGAGCTTTGGCTCGAAGATAAAACTTCTTGAAAAAGCCTACTAAGTCATTCTTTTGTAATGATATATAGCTGTTCGTGCTCCAAACTTTTAAGTATATCCATAACAGTTACAAAGTCTTGAAACCGTGACTCTTTGTCACTTCTAAGAACTACAGTTTGGTCTTTTGAGATCTCTGAGAGTCTTTTCTTTAGCTGAGGTGCATCTAGCTTTTCTTTATCTAAAAACATCTCACCTTTAGAATTTACATAGACATTTATCTCTTTTTTAAGTTCTTCTTTTGAACTCGCCTTTGCCTCAGGTAACTCTACTGGGATGATGCCTTGTTTTATAAAAGTAGCTGTAGTTAAGACCATAACCAAAAGAACAAGCATGATGTCAATAAAAGGTATGACATTGATTTGATCAAACCTTTTTGGCTCTTTTTTATACCTTGCCATCTTAGTCTGCTTTATCTTCGTTTGCAATATCATGTGCAGCTAAGATTTTCTCAACTTTACGAAGTACGATAGTGTAAGCAACAATAGCAGGCATTGCAACTAAAAGTCCCATAGCAGTCGCTTTTAAAGCAAGAGCTAAACCTATCATAATCTTCTTAGCATCTACAGCACCAGCATCTCCCATACTATAAAAAGTAATCATAATACCAAGAACAGTTCCTAAAAGCCCAACATAAGGAGCATTTGATCCTATAGCACTTATGATGCTTATGTTGTTTGTTAAGTCCATCTCTAGGGCATCTCTGTTTTTATAATCATCAAGACGGATGCTATTATAAAACATCATTCTCTCTATAAAAAGCCATAGAGTTACGATGCTCATAAGGACTAAAAGTCCCATAACACCATAGTCTAGCGCATCCTCTGCATAAGCTAAAAAGTTGTCTTGCATTAATTTTCCTTAAATTTTAGTAGTACAGTTGTCCCAAACTCTAGTTTGGACTTTATGTTTAGGTGAATGTTCTGAGAGTCACAAAATCTTTTTACCATGCTAAGTCCTATACCAAAACCTCTCATAGTATCATTTGATTGGTAATAGTTGTCATATATCCGTATAAGTTCAACTTCATCCATTCCACAACCAAAGTCTTCTATATGGAGTGTGTGATCGTTTAGTCTTATATCGCATCTATTACTATTTGGCGAGTATTTTACTGCATTATCTATTATGTTGTCAATGACTTTTGCTAAACCTGTTTTATCGCTTATGATTTTAGTCTTCTCTAGGTTTAGAGAAAACTCTATATGAGGATATATATGCTTTAAAAAGCTAACCCTCAACTCTACGAGTTCATCTAACATAAACTCCTCTTTTATCTCATGAAGAGTCTGTTTTTTTATCATATAGTCAAGCTCATTATATCTCTCTTGAAGCATCAAACAAGCTGTGTCTATCCGTTTAAGCCTTTTTAAATCCTTCTCATCTGTTGTCTTTTTTTTAAGCATATTAAGATTTGTCATAATGGTGCTTATGGGTAAGTTTAGCTCATGAAGAGTCTCATTGGAGAGGTTTTGCAGGTTTGTTACATGCTCTTCTAGTGGGTCGATAGAGAGTTTAGACATAAAAACACCGCCTAAGATGCTAAAGCATGTCATAACTACGGCGAGTAAAAAAACATTTTGTACCTCTACTACAGCTAAGAGATAGTGAAGAGTTGCCAAAAATGCGCTTACACTTAGAAAGTAAAATGCAAAGATTGTGATGCGAAGATTACGAAACAAGTCTGTACCCAATCCCTCTTATATTTTCTATATTTATCTCAGGAAGTAGGTGTTTTATGCGGTTTATATAGACTCTAATGGCACCATCACTAGCACTCTTTGAGGCACTCCATAGCTCATCACTTATAAGCTCTTTTGGTACTGTGTTGTCAGCATGTTTCATTAAAAGCAAAAGAAGCGCGTACTCTTTTTTGGAGAGGTCAAGTTCCTTTTTGTCGTAGAAAATTCTTTGATGCACTTCATCATGACAGAGTAATTTTACACACTCAACACTCTTTGAACTAGTTCTTCTTAAGAGTGCATCTATCCTAAGTAAGAGTTCATCACTATCAAAAGGCTTTGTTATATAGTCATCACCACCAGACATAAAAGCGCTACGAAGCATCTCTTTATGTGAGGTTAAAAATATACATGGCGTTGAGTCATCTGCATCTCTTAACTCTTTTAGTACTTGGATGCCATTGATGAGTGGTACATTGATATCTAGTATATAGAGCTCAAATTTTTCTTCATAACTAGCATCTAGAGCACTTTGACCATTTGGAACGAGAGTAACAGTGTGTCCATTTTCTTCTAGCAAGTCTATAAGAGTCTCTCCAAAGAGCAGATCATCTTCTAGCAAGAGGATTTTACTCAATGTCAGCAATCGCCCAGTTTATCACTTGTTCTGCGTACATCGGCACAACATTTGCGTAGATTTTTGGTATAACAAATGGACGTTTTTCTAGGATAACCTCTTTAAACTCTGGGCAGATGCCGTAGATGTTTTGTGCATTATCACTAACAAATGCTTGCAGGTTATCAAGGCGGTCATACTGTTCAAAGATTTCACATAGAAGTTGAAGAGCTATAGGCGCGCTAAAAACACCAGCTGCACAGCCACAACTCTCTTTTTTGTTTTGCGGATGAGGTGCTGAGTCGCTTCCAAACATAACTTTAGGGTGAGCCGCGAGTGCAACGCTAAGGAGCGCATCTAAATCTTCTGGGCGTTTTGCTATTGGCTTACAAAAGTTGTGTGGCATCATCATACCGCCAACTACATCATCAAGAGTAAAAAGAAGATGATGAACTGTTATCGTTGCATAAATATTTTCAAACTTATCAAGCATATCTACAGCCGCTTTTGTTGTGATGTGCTCCATAATGATTTTAAGATTTGGAAAATTAGTAGCTAAAAGCTCATAGATGCTCATAAACTCAGCTTCACGGTCCATAACAAAACCATCAGTCTCGCCGTGAACACAAAGTGGGATATTTAACTCACTCATAGCCTCAAGAGTAGGGCGCATCTCTTCTATGTTAAATGAAGATACTCCACCCTCAGAGTTTGTAGTAATGCCTGCAGGATAGAGCTTTATAGCGATAATCTCATCAGCTACACTTTTTAAAAATGCTTTGCTATAGTTTTTGTAAAAAAGAGTCATATATGGCTCAAAGTAGTCATTTGGAACTGCAGCAATAATTCGCTCTTTATAGGCTTTTACCTCTTCTAGCGTTGTGATGGGAGGAACTAAGTTCGGCATAACCAAAGCACCACTAAAGCTAAAAGCACTAAGAGGGGCTACATTTTCAAGCATAACTCCATCACGAAGATGGAGATGCATATCTAGGGGCATTAAAAGAGTATGAGTTTTCATTATTTTCCTTGAAATTAAGTCATTGTTTGTAGGCTAAATTATAACAAAAGATGCTTTAAAAAGGTTTTTCTTAAAGTTAGAGCAGCTCTTTTGCTTCTGCTATAAGTTCATTTATAGCTCTCTCATAAAGCTTAGCATCCTCTTTATTGGTTGACTCAAAACGAGTCACAAGAACAGGAGTTGTATTGCTCGCTCGAACAAGTCCCCAGCCATTTGTAAAGTTTATGCGAACTCCATCAACTTCTATGATGCCTTTTATAGCAGGAAAAGAGGCTTTAGGACTTTTAAGCAGCTCTTTTACCTTGTCTATGATTAGAAACTTCTCTTTTTCTGTAGTCTCTACCTTAATCTCTTCAGTTGAGAAAGTCTCTGGAAGTTTAGCAAGTTCTGAGTCAAGATCTATTCCATCTTTTATAAGCTCTAGCATTCTAAGTGTCGCATATATGGCATCGTCATAGCCAAAGTAGCGATCTTTAAAAAATATATGACCACTTACTTCGCAAGCTAAATCTGCATCACACTCTTTCATCTTTACTTTTATGTTTGAGTGTCCAGTTTTGTACATAATAGCCTTAGCACCACGGCGTTCTAGCTCATCATACATAACTTGTGAGCATTTTACCTCTCCAACAATTGTAGGATTTTTCATCTTCATCGAGTACAAAAGCGCCATCATATCGCCTTTGATGTTGTTTTTGTGTGTGAGAACTGCGATGCGATCACCATCTCCATCATAAGCAAAAGCGATGTCGCCATCAGAAGAAAGAAGTTTTTTGATATCTTGTAAGTTATGTTCATCTGATGGATCTGGGTGGTGGTTTGGAAATGTACCATCAGGATCTACAAATATACCCTTTGCATCTAGGTTTAAGCGAGCAAAAATATCCACTAAAGCTACACCTGCTACACCGTTTCCACAGTCATAAACTATTTTTGTATCCATGCCTTGTAAATGGGCAAACTCTTTTACTAAAAAGTCTATATATCTACCCTTTGCATCTATCTTTATAACTTCTCTTTTGCTCTTTGGTGGAAAGGGCATCTCATCACATTCACGGCCAAGTGCGTAGATATCTTCTGCAAAAAATGGTGCTTTATCTACGGTTATCTTAAAGCCATTGTACTCACTAGGGTTGTGCGAGCCTGTTATCATGATAGATGCACTAGGAGTGACTCCATCCCATGTTTGATAGTTTGTAAAGTAGTTTATAGGAGTAGGCACAAGTCCCATATCTAAGACTACTTTACCACCAGCATTTAAGCCGTGAACTAGGTACTCAAAGAGGATAGGAGAGTGACTTCTAGCATCATAACCAACTGCCACATACTCTCCAATTATCTTAGATGCAAGCCCAAAACCTATGCGAACAACACTCTGCTCATTTAACTCTTTTTCATAGATGCCACGGATATCATACTCTCTGTAAATGCTCATTTAGTCTCCAAACTTTGTATTAAAATAGATATATTTTATAATGTGAAATGATACAGTTAAGAAGTTTAAATAAACGAATATTCTAAGAAAACAGACAGATTCAAGAGAGTATTATATAAACAATAGTTATATGGGAGGTGTGTTATGAGCCAAGAGATAAAAGAGTGTTGTCAGGTGGATTATTCTAAAGCCCAAGATGATGTTTATACTTGTCCTATGCATCCAGAGGTTCGTCAAAATACCCCAGGATCCTGTCCAAAATGTGGAATGGCGTTAGAGAGAGAGATTAAAGCTCTAAACTCTACAAAATACACCTGTCCAATGCATCCAGAAATCGTACAAGATCATCCAGGAAGCTGCCCTAAGTGTGGAATGGCACTAGAGCCGATGATAGCCGAGGCTGAGGAAGATACAGATGAACTTGACTATATGAGCAAGAGATTTTGGATTAGTTTAGCCTTATCTATCCCTGTTTTTGTTGTTTCTATGACAAGCGATTTAGCACCACAACTTCTGCCTAGTGCTATCTCGATGCTAAGCATCCAGTGGTTTCTATTTGTGCTTGCAACTCCCGTAGTTCTTTGGGGCGGCTGGCCTTTTTTTGTAAGAGGATACAACTCCATAAGAACATGGAACCTAAATATGTTTACACTTATCGCCATCGGTGTGAGTGCTGCATATCTCTATAGTCTCTTTGCGCTATTTTTGCCAAGTATATTTCCACCTCTTATGCAGACCGAAGATGGCTTAGTTCATGTCTATTTTGAAGCGGCAGCTGTTATTACGACTTTGGTTTTGTTAGGACAAGTTTTAGAGTTAAAAGCTAGAAGTAAAACAAATAGTGCGATTAAAACACTCTTAAATCTTGCTCCAAAACAGGCTCATCGCATAGATGCTGATGGAAGTGAAGAAGATATAAGCCTTGAGTTTGTGCATGTTGGAGATAAGCTTAGGATAAAACCAGGTGAGAAAATCCCTGTAGATGGAGTAGTTTTAGAAGGAAGTAGTAATCTTGATGAGTCTATGATAACTGGAGAGCCTATTTTAGTGTCAAAGACCAAAGGTGACCAGCTTATAGGTGCGACTTTAAATGAAAATGGCACTCTAATTATGCAAGCGCAAAAAGTTGGTAGTGATACAATGCTTGCTCAAATAGTAGAGATGGTATCAAAAGCGCAGCGCTCACGAGCACCGATTCAACAACTTGCAGATAAGGTCTCTAGCTACTTTGTTCCAGCAGTTGTAATAGCCGCGATATTGGCATTTATTGTTTGGTATATTTTTGGACCTGAACCTCGTTTGGCATATGCTATTGTATCTGCAGTAGCGGTTTTAATCATCGCCTGCCCATGTGCTTTAGGTCTAGCTACTCCTATCTCTATAATGGTAGGAACTGGTAGGGCTGCACTCTCTGGAGTTTTAGTAAAAGATGCAAAAACATTGGAGACTATGGAGAGAGTTGATACTCTTATAGTTGATAAAACTGGTACTTTAACACTTGGAAAACCTAAAGTTACAAGCTTTTTAGTGCAAGAGGGTTTTGATGAGATGAGCATTTTAAAATATGCTGCGAGTTTGGAGCGAGTTAGTGAGCATCCTTTAGCCGAGGCAGTAGTTGAGTATGCTAAAGATAACGATTTAGAACTTAGTGAAGTTCTAAATTTTAACTCTATAACTGGAAAAGGCATCGAGGGCGAAATCGAAAATAAAAAAATTGCACTTGGAAGTGAGAGCTTTTTAGAGAGCTTAGGAGTATCTACACAAAACATCACAAAAGAAGCAGATGCTTTAAGGAAAGAGGGCAAGGGTGTTATCTTTATGGCTGTAGATGCCAAGTTTTGTGCCATTATAGGGATAGAAGATCCTATAAAACCAACATCTGCCGAGGCTATCAAAGAGCTTAAAAAAGAGGGCATTAGAGTTGTTGTTATAAGTGGAGATAATGAAACAACAGCCAAAGCAGTTGCAAAAAAACTCGGCATTGATGAAGTTCACGCTGGCATCTTACCTGATGGCAAAGCAAAAATAGTTAAAGAGTTACAAGAAAAAGGTGCGGTTGTAGCAATGGCAGGAGATGGGATAAATGATGCTCCTGCTTTGGCACAAGCTGATGTTGGGATTGCTATGGGTAGTGGAACTGATGTAGCCATTGAGAGTGCTGGCATCACTTTGATAAAAGGCGATTTGCTCTCAATCGTAAAAGTTTTAAAACTAAGCCGTGCAACTATGAAAAATATTAGACAAAATCTCTTTTTTGCCTTTGTTTACAACAGTGCAGGTGTTCCAATAGCAGCAGGAGTGCTTTATCCGTTTTTTGGGATATTACTATCGCCTGTGATTGCGGCGGCGGCTATGAGTTTTAGTTCAGTCTCTGTTATAGTAAATGCATTGCGTCTAAAAAACACAAAAATCTAAGACTCAATTACATCTAAAACTCTTATGCTATTATTACTCTAAAAAAAGAGAAAAGCTATGAGTGAGATGAGTGTTATTTGTTTAAAAGATTATAAAGAGTGTGGGTTTGAAGTAGAGAGTTGTGAGCTTTACTTTGAACTTTTTGAAGAGTTCGTGCTTGTTACAAACACTATGGAGATAAACAAGTTAGATGCTCAAAAAAAGCATATAAAGCTTGATTCTCAGGAGTTAGAGCTTCTTGAGGTCTATCTAAATGACTTGAAGTTAACTGATACTCGTTACGATATAAAAGAGGAGAGTTTTACTGTTTTTAATGTCCCAAACTCATTTTCACTAAAGATAAAAAACAAACTCTATCCACAAAACAATACCGAACTAGAAGGTCTTTACAAATCTGGTTCTATCTTTTGTACACAAAACGAGCCAGAGGGATTTAGAAGGATAACTCCATACTTAGACCGCCCTGATATTATGAGTGTCTTTACTACTACTATAGAGGCAGACAGAGAGAGATATCCTGTACTTTTAGGTAATGGAAATAAGCAGAGTTGTCATGATTTGATGAGTGGCAGACATGCAGTCACTTGGTTTGATCCACATCCAAAACCATCATATCTTTTTGCTATAGTCGCTGGCGATTTAGGCGTTATAAGCGATGAGTTTATAACGGCATCTAAAGCAGAAGTAGAACTAAATATCTACTGTGATAAAGGCGCTGAGTCGAAATGTTTTTATGCGATGAAGTCACTTAAAGATGCAATGGTTTGGGATGAAGAGAAATACGGTAGAGAGTATGATTTAGATGTTTATAATATCGTAGCAGTTGATAGTTTTAATATGGGAGCTATGGAGAATAAGGGCTTAAACATCTTTAACTCTCACTACGTTTTAGCAGATGAGGATAAGGCTACAGATGCCGACTTTATGGGCATACAAAGTGTTATAGCTCATGAGTATTTTCATAACTGGACGGGAAACCGCATCACTTGTTGTGACTGGTTTGAACTTACTCTAAAAGAGGGACTTACAGTTTTTCGCGACCAATGTTTCTCAGCAGATTTAAACTCACAAGAAGTCCAGCGCATTGAAGATGTAAAAGGCTTAAGAGAGAGACAGTTTGTAGAAGATGCATCTCCTATGGCTCACCCAATCCAACCCGACTCTTACATCTCAATAAACAACTTCTACACTTCAACAGTCTATGAAAAAGGTGCAGAAGTTATAAGAATGCTGCACACTCTTTTAGGTGCTAGTAAGTTTAGAGAGGCGATGGACTTATACTTTAAGACTTTTGATGGAAGAGCTGTAAGAACTGGTGACTTTTTATGGGCTATGAGCGAGGTTGATAAAGAAAAAAGGGTTGATTTTACGCAGTTTAAAAGATGGTATCATCAATCAGGTACGCCAATCTTAGAGGTTAAAGACTCCTTTTGTGATGGGGTTTACACACTTGATTTGAAGCAGGTTATACCAAACAAGGTTGATAAAAAAAGCCAAGAACCTTTTTACTTTCCACTAAATATAGGGCTTGTTGGCTCTGATGGCAAAGAGATTAAAGAGGAGATGCTAATAGTTTCAAAAGAAGAGGAAAGTTTTGTATTTGAAGGACTAGATGCAAAGCCTTACCTCTCTATAAATCGTGGCTTTAGCGCACCCATCATCGTAAAGCAAGAGAGAAATGAGTACGCATTTTTGATGAAGCATGACAAAGATAGTTTTGTAAGATATGAATCAGCCCAATCTTTTGCAGTAGAGACTATAGAGAAACTCATGGAGAGTGCAGAGCTAGATGCGGAGTTTTTAGACTCATTTGGATATGTGTTAGATTTAGATATAGAACTCTCATATAAGGCACTTCTGCTTGAGCTTCCATCTATCTCTAACTTGATGCAAAGACAAAAAGTGGTTGATTTTACTCCTCTATATAAAGCTAAAGAGAGGCTAGAGCGTGAGATAGCGACAGAGTTTAAAGAGAAGCTTCTTGATATTTACAAACTCCATCATAAACCAAAAAACAAAGAGTTAGATGCTGTGAGCGTTGGAGAGAGAGCTTTAAAAAATAGAGCTCTTCGAATACTCTCAAGCCTAGAGAGTAGAGAGGTTATAGACTTAGCATATAAGCAGTACCAAGAATCACTTACCATGACAGATAGGGTTGTAGCTCTTGACGCGCTTGAGAACATCACAAGTTATGAGGGAGGTCTTGCTTTAGACGATTTTTATGCAAGATACAAAGACGATACTTTAGTTATGAACAAGTACTTCTCCATCATATCCGCCTCACAAAGAGAAGGAGTGTTGCTTCGTGTTATAGCTTTGCAAGATGATGAGGTTTATGATAAAAGAGTTCCAAATCTAGTTCGCTCACTTGTTGGAGTCTTTGCAAGAAACTACAAATACTTTCACTCCTCTGATGGGTCAGGTTACAGTTTTGTAGCAGATAAAATCATAGAGATAGACAGGATAAATGCACAGATGGCTTCAGCTCTTGCATCTGCGTTTAAAATTTACGATAGACTAAATGCCCATAACAAAAAACTTATGAAACAAGAACTCTTAAGAGTACAAAAGACCCCAGAGATCTCAAAAAATACATTTGAGATAGTAAGTAAAATTTTAAAGTAGGCACAAATATGATGATGAAGATTCCAAACTTATTTAAAACGCAAGAGATATTTGTAAACTCTAAAGAAGAGATACTTTTGCAGTGGCTCTCTTATGACTCAACACGCCAGATTTTAGAGCTACATAAGATAGATAAAGAGTTTTTTTTAAACGAGTATGCTAGTGGAGTTTTTGACTACTTTATGGGAGTTATATCAGGAGAGTTAGATATTGGAAATTGTCCTATTATGAAAGGACTTTTGAGCTATCTAAAAGATAGAGAGATTAGTGCGGATGAACTATTTGAGATATGTAGCCATTTTCGCCGTTCGATGATAGAGTTCTCTTATGATAGAAAACTCGACTCTAGGGAGATGTCAAGTGAGATTTCTTTTGTTTTTGATAAGAATTTTAGAGGCATACTAAAATACTATACAGATACTATCTTTAAAAAGCTTATAGATGCGAGACAAGAGGCAGATAAAGCATCACATGCAAAAGAGTACTTTTTGTCAAATATGTCTCACGAGATAAGAACGCCACTAAATGCGATACTTGGTTTTGTAAATCTTCTTATAGATGAAGATGTTTCAAAAAAACATAGAAACTATCTCGATATCATCCTAAATAGTGGTGAAAATCTGCTCTGCATTATAAATGATATTTTGGATTTTTCAAAACTAAGAAGTGGGGAGTTTACTATAGAGCCTAAAATCTTCTCACTTCATGATGAGATAAGCCATACAATGGAACTTTTTGTAGCAAGTGCAAATGCTAAAAATATCACTATAACCTCTTTTATAGATCCACATATCCCAAGAGAACTCTATGCCGATGCGCTTAGAATGAAACAAATACTATCAAACTTTTTAAGTAATGCTATAAAGTTTACAAATGTAGGCGGACATATAAGTGTTGAATCTTTTTGTAAGGATGGTACTTTAAGCATCAGTGTAAGCGATAGCGGTATAGGTATAGCAAAAGAAGATATCCAAAATATCTTTTTAGCCTTTGCCCAAGCGCAACATTGTGAACTAAAAAACTCAACAGGCGGGACTGGACTGGGTCTTTCTATCTGCCATCAATTAGCACAACATATGAGAGGAAGTGTTGATGTTGAGTCTACTTATGGAGTTGGGAGCAAATTTACTTTAACCATCCCAGTAGAAGCTAAAAGTTCATTATGTCCGCTATTTGAAGATGTAAGTGAATTTAGAGCCCTAAAGATAGCCGTATGTTCAAATGAGAGTAAAAATGCTTATAAAGAGAACTCATTTTTGAGATATGCTGATGTATTTGAGATGAACACAAAAAAGATAAATTCTATAGATGAAGAGTTTGATATAGCCCTTTTTGTAGAAGAGGATGTAGATAAAGAGTTTATACAAAGGGCAATAAACTCGGATAAAAAATTTATAGCCTTAGTAAATGAGCCTAGTGATGAGTACGATAAGTATGACAACATAACCTCTATTAGTTTTCCACTATATTGCTCTAAAATAAGGGCTGCTTTTGATGAAATTTTAAATCCACACTCATATGCACCGCACAAAAAACACTCAAATATAAAATTTAAGGGGCATGTATTAGTCGCTGAGGATAATGAAGCCAATCAAGAGCTTGTAAAGATACTTCTAAAGAAATACTCTTTGAGTTTTGATATGGCTAGCAACGGATTAGAGGCACTTGAGCTATACAAAAAAAATAATTATGACTTGATACTTATGGATGAGCAGATGCCACTTATGGATGGAAGTGAAGCTGTAAAACAGATAGCCATATATGAGAAAAAAAGAGGTTTAAAACACACTCCAGTATCAGCGCTTACTGCAAATGTTATAAAAGGAGCAAAAGAGAGAGGGCTTCTTAGTGGATTTGACTCTTTTTTAGGTAAGCCTATTATTTTAAAAGAGCTTGAGAGAGTTTTTAAACTATACTTAAAAGAGGATGTATCTAAAGAAGATAAGTTACCAACTGAATTTCATGAGAGTATAGTAGGGCTAGATGCTACAAAGTTAAAAGAGGATTTAAAGTTAAATGAAGATGAACTTATCTTGCTTCTTACTCTTTTTATCAAAAAAATGAAAACTCAGATACCAAAACTCCAAGATGCCATCCACATAAGAGATTACAAAGAAATCGCATTAAGTGCTCACTCTATAAAAGGTTCTAGTGGAAACTTTAGGATTGAGGAGCTCCAAAGGAGTGCTAGTGAGATGGAAAAAATGGCGAAGGCTCAAAATTGTGAGTATAACTATGAAACGGTTTTTATGGATATAAAAAATAGAGTTGAGCAGATAAGTATTGTTTAGCAGAGAGGGCATCTCTGCTGTAGAACGAAGCTAAAAGGAAGTGAGCTTCCTTTGTTACTCTTCTATATAGTAGCCTATGCCAGAAGCATTTTTTATAATATCAGTTTCTAGTTTGTTTCTTAGTCTCCAAACTAGAGTACGAACGCTATTCTCAGTAGCTCCATTTTCATCCCAAACATATTTCATAGCCTGCTCAAAACTTACAACAATACCTAACTGAGCAACTAAAAGTCGTAAAAAAGCATTCTCTTTTTTTGTTAATTTTATCTTTCTATCATTATAAAAAGTCTCACAAATACTTATATCGAGATGATAATTATCTCCAAAGCAAACTACAGGCTTATCTGCTGATCTTCTCGCGTAGAGTAATTTTTCTAAGTTTAGCTTATCTACTTTTAGTGAGTCTAAGTTGTTTTTTCTCTCATTTTCCATCTCATACTTAAAGATAGCCATTTGAATAGTTGCATGAAGTGAATTCGGGTCAAAAGGTTTTACGATATAGCCATATGGCTCTGTGAGTTTTGCTTGAGAGATAATCTCATCATCACTATATGAAGTTAGATATATAAAAGGAATATTGTATTTTTGGCGTACATCTTTTGCTAGTTCTATACCATCATTGCTCTCATCAAGAGAGATGTCTATGATAGCAATATCTGGTTTATATTGTTTAATCTTTTGCATTGCATCAATGGAGTTATCGCACACTGCGATAACTTGATAGCCATGTTTTTGAAGCGATAAACTTAAGTTTAGTGCTGTTATCTCATCATCTTCTACGATGAGGATACTGTGCTTATTCATATAAAAAGCCCTTTGAGACAAAAATATTACTATTTTGTGATAAATTTGCTCTTATTATAATGTAACTATTTTATATTTACAATAGATTATGAAAGAAAGGGCTATTTTTGAAGCTTGTTAATATATAAAGAGTATTTTTAACTAGCTGTAAGAGACTCTTTTAAAATATTGTACTCCTCTTTATTGATAGCACCTCTGTTTAGTTTATTTGAGAGTTCTTGAAGCGATGCATCTTTTCCTATGATTTTTACTATAGAACTATTTAAAAATGTATCAACCAGCTCTCGTTTTTTTACAGCTTTCTTTCTTTCATCTAGTGTGTGCTCATGTTCAAACTTTTCTGCGTCTTTTTTTGTGATAAAGTACGAGACAACAAACATGGCACCAAATAGAGACAGAAACAGTACAGCTTGAATAAATATAGTGTTTAATTCTAACATGACTCTTCTCCATAACTTTAATCTTGTCATATTATGACTAGATTAATTTAAATAAACTAATAAGTTACAATTTGAATCAAGAATTTAAACTAAAAAAAAGATATGTGAACATTTTGAAATCTACAATAATATTTTGTTATTTCTCTGATATAGTAGAGAGATTAGATTAAATTTCATAAAAAAAGAGGAATAATGCAAGAATATACACTAAAAAATGATGATTTTTTGGTCTCTCAAACGGATGAGAAGGGCATTATACTATTTGCAAATGATGATTTTTGTAAAATAGCTGGATACACTATTGAAGAGTTAGTAGGTAAACAACACAACTTAGTTAGACATCCAGATATGCCAAAAGCAGCTTTTAAAGATCTGTGGGAAACTATAAAAGCTGGAAAAGTTTGGGATGGATATATAAAAAACAAGGCTAAAGAGGGTGGATTTTATTGGGTTTATGCCACAGTATATCCAATGGTAGATGCAGTCACAAAAAAAACTATGTACATGTCATGCAGAAGAAAGCCATCAAAACAAGAGATTGAGAGTGCCCAAATACTTTATAAAACACTAAGATAGGAAGAAAATGAACAATACACAAAAAATAGTAGTAATTTCTATAGGTTTCGTAGTCTTAATAGCATCTCTATTTTTAACCAGCTCAAGCCTCATTCAAGCTGCTTTAGCTCTAATATTGTTTGGAGTAAGCATTGCCCTTAATATGCAAAACAACTCACAAAAAAATTCTCTTAATGCAAGAAGAATAGACTTAGTTGAGCTTATGGAGTTTAAGAGAAATAAGGTAGAGATAGATTTAAACACGACTGATGAGGGAGAAAAAAACTTCAATAAAATAGTAACAACATATCAAAGTACAATACTAGAAGATACAAGAGTAGCTGGAGAGATGGTATTACTAGCTGATAAAGTCTCAAGAGGGCATTTTTCTTGTAGAGTATATGCTGATACTAAAACACCATATGTCCATGTTCTTAGAAATAGTATGAACAATATGCTTGTTGCATCAGAGAAAAATCTTGATAATGCTATCTCCACTCTAAAGAGTTATGCAAATGGAGATTTTACTTCAAGAAGCAAAATAAATGTTGAAGCAAAGATGGCTGATTTGTTAAACAATATCAACCTTCTAGGTCAAGCTCTTGGCGATATGGAACAAGAAAATATAGACAAACAGAAGCAAATCATACAAACATCTGCAAAACTAAATGAGACTATAGGTGACATAACCAATACAACTATAATTGAACTTAAAGATATGATACATTCAGCGGTAAATCGCATACATAATGTTTCTCAAAAAGAGAATGAGATGGTTGAAAATCTAGGGCATCTAGTCTCAAGTGCAAATGAGACTAAAGATATTTTATCTAACATCGGAGAGATAGCAGAACAAACAAACTTACTGGCACTAAACGCTGCCATAGAAGCGGCACGTGCTGGTGAACATGGACGAGGTTTTGCAGTTGTTGCCGATGAGGTAAGAAAGCTAGCTGAGAGAACGCAAAAGTCTTTAGCTGAAACTTCTGCTACTACAAATGTTCTGATTCAGTCTATTAGTGAGAGCTCAGATGCACTCAACTCAAATGCTAGTGAAGTAAATGATATATCTGGTGAAGTAAGTCTTATAAGTGATAAGATGGATGAGATTATCAAGACTTTAAACAAGCTAGCACAAGATAAATAAGAGTTATTTAACTCTTATTTATACTTTTTTCTATTTTAACTTCTCTTGAACCTCTTGAAATGTCTTTTTTGCATCACCAGAAGCAGCCTCTCCAACTCTGCTAAATACTAAAATAGCAATCCACGCAAATATAAATCCAGGCAAGAGTTCATATAAATCAAATATACCACCCTCTAGGTTTTTGTAGATGATAACAGTTAAAGATCCTACTAACATTCCAGCTATTGCCCCATTTCTTGTTATATTTTTGTTATACAAAGATAGGATGATAAGTGGACCAAAAGCTGCACCAAAACCAGCCCAAGCGTAAGAGACAAGCTGTAAGACGCTAGAATTTTCATCTGTTGAGATATACCAAGCAACAAGAGCAATGCCTATAACCGTAGCACGACCAACCCAAACAAGCTCTTTATCACTTGCATCTTTTCTTAGGAGTGCGTGGTAGATATCTTGTGTTAAAACAGAAGAAGAGACTAGAAGTTGAGAGTCAATGGTACTCATAATAGCCGCTAATATTGCAGCGAGCATGAATCCCGCAATCCAAGGATTGAAAAGTAGTTGAGAGAGAGTGATGAAAATCTTCTCACTATCTTGTAAGTCAACTCCATTTGCTATAACATATACAAAACCAAAAAAACCAACAGCTAGTGAGCCTACTATTGAAAGCCCCATCCAAGTCATACCTATAGCTTTAGCACGATGCATCTCATCTTCGTCTCTAATAGACATAAAACGCACTAAAATGTGAGGTTGACCAAAATATCCAAGTCCCCAAGCTAAAAGTGAGATGATTCCAATAAGAGAGCTACCTCTTAAGATATCTAGCATTTTTGCTTCATGGATATTGATGACCCTTATAGCTTCACTTACTCCACCAATATTATATAAAACCACTATAGGAGTGATAATAAGAGCCAGCATCATAAGGATACCCTGAAAGAAATCTGTCCAACTAACGGCATTATAGCCACCTAGAAATGTGTAGGAGACAATGATAAGGCTCCCAACTATTAAAGCGACTGAATAGTCTAAGTTAAAAGTCGCTTCAAAAAGTTTAGCCCCACCCACAAGTCCAGAAGAGGTATAAAGCGTATAAAAAACTAAAATAACAATAGCAGTAATAATTCTTAGAGCGTTTTTGTTATCTTTAAACCTGTTTGAGAAATAATCAGGAATAGTTATGGAGTCATTAAGAAAATGAGTGTAAACACGAAGAGGTTTTGCAACATAGTGCCAGTTCAAATATGCGCCTATAAAAAGCCCAACAGCAATCCAACTACCAACTAAACCTTGGCTATACATCATCCCAGGAAGACCTAAAAGTAGCCATCCGCTCATATCTGATGCACCAGCACTCAGTGCTGTGACACCTGGACCTAAACCTCTTCCACCTAAAACATAATCACTTAAATCATCAGTTTTAAAGTAAAAGTGAAACCCTATACCTACCATCAACACCATATATAGAGAAAATGAAATTAAGAGTGGTGCTTCCATCTATTTGTCCTCCTTTTTATCAAGACTTTTTAGCCCTAGATTTCCATATCTGTGATAGCTATGAGAGATGCTTTGTTCTAAAAAGTAGTGCATAAGCTCTACTCTTCCTTGCGCTACAAAAGGCTCACTCGCAATATGCTTTGCATCTTTTGCCATCTGCTCATAGACTTCTTGCTCGATGTTATCTTTGTTTAAGTACCTAATTCTAAGTGAGTCACTCATAGACTCTATGGACTCTTCTAAACTCTCATTTATAAGTGTGTCATCTTCATCAAGCAAAAATGCTTTTTTACCCATAAGCCATAAAATCTCATGCGAATCTATCTTTTTTGGAAGTGATACATGAAGTTTAACCCCAGATATTTTTGCCGCGGCTATGGAGCAGAGTATCTCGTAAAGTGAATCATCACTACTTAGCACAAGGGTCATTTTTTTGACATTTAAGTAGCGGATCGTGTTGCTCTCGCCTCGTATGTTTGCATAATCATGCTCTTTTAAAAACTCACTCTCTAAGAAGTAAGCAAAAGACTCAAGTGTTTTAATAGAGTCTTTTAGAGGTGCTTTGTAAGTCTCTTCATTTTTTAAAAGATCTTGAAGTTTTTTGATATATGGATGAAAAGATGTTTTTTGTTTTGTTTTTTCATCATAAGAGATATGAACAAACTGAGAAACATAGTTAAATCCACCCGCTTTTTTACCGCTTCCTATGGCTGATTTACCCATACCGCCAAAAGGTTGCCTGATAACGATAGCCCCTGTTGTCATGCGATTTATATAGAGATTTCCAGCGAGTATCCCATTTTTAAACCTCTCTACTTCTCTCTCATCAAGAGACTCTATACCAGAAGTTAGACCATAGCCAGTTGAGTTTACTATCTCTATGGCATCTTCTAAATCCTCTGCACACATAACGCTTAAAACTGGGCCAAAAAGCTCATTCATATGACAAAAATCACCTTTTTTTGTACCCCATCTGATGGAAGGTCGTAGCATATAAGGGTTGCCATCTTGTGCATAACTAGGAGTTATAAGCCACTCTTCGCCATCATCTAAATACTCTAGTGCGTGCCTTAGATTTCCTGATGGAATATTTGCTAATGAGCTGATTTTGTTTTTAAGATCCCAAACGGAGCCAACATTTAAAGAGAGCGTTGCATCTACGAGCATCTCTTTAAACTCCGCGTCTTCATAAAGCTCTCTCTCAAGCACTAAAAGGGAAGTAGCTGAGCACTTTTGCCCAGAGTTGTTAAAGGCAGATGCTATTACATTTTTTATGGCTTGATCACGATCGCATAGTGCCGTAGCTATGGTTGCATCTTTGCCTCCAGTCTCAGCACTTAAGTGAATATCTGGGCGACTATTTAACAAGCCATAAGCAGTCTCTTCGCTTCCTGTAAAGATTACAAAGTCAATATCCTCACTCTTTACCAGATGCTCACCCGCCAAAGCTCCCTCGGTTGGAGTAAACTGTAGAGTACTCTTACTAACACCAGCATCCCAAAAACACTTACAGAGCATATATCCACAAAGCACGGCATCTGAAGATGGTTTTAGTATAACCCTGTTCCCAGTTGCAAGTGCAGCAGCTACTCCTCCAGCGGCAATTGCTATTGGAAAATTCCACGGACTTATAACTAAGCCAACGCCTTTGTGCTCTAGTTTTACACCATCAAGCTCACTGAGCTTTTTTACACTGTAAGGATAAAAATTTAAAAAATCTATGGCTTCTGAGACTTCAACATCAGTCTCACTAAAGACTTTGCCAAGTTCAGCTGCAGCCACTCCTATAAGAGAGTCTCTGTTTTTTCTAAACTCATTTGCAACATTCATTAGTACTTTTGTTCTTGCATCAAGAGTTAGCTTACTCCAACCATCTTTATCACTTTTTGCGACTCTTAGAGCCTCTTTTAAATCATCTTCCTCAGCCATAAAGCATCTTCCTAAGATAACATTTTGGCTAAATTGAGATTTATCTATAATCTCTTTTACCTCAAAACTCTCACGCTCTTTGCCATCTATGACCATATAGGCTTTTAGAGGCTCATTTTTTGAGATATTTTTGTATTTATCTCTTATCTTATCTGCCCAGATTTGGTTTTGTGGGAGAGTAAAATCTGTGTCGCTCTCATTTTTAAAGATATATCCATCAACACTATTTATGGGTAGAAATGATTCTGTATTTCTATCTTGTGTTCTATAAGGCTCTTGTGGGAGTGAGTTTAGTGCCAAAAGTGAATCATCATAACTACGAAGCAAAATATCCCAAGCATCACTTCCTACCTCAAGAGAAAAACTATGTCTTAAAAAGTTTTGCTCTGCTGTGTTTTCATCAAAGCGCCTAACAAGGTAGGCTATAGCATTTGTAAATGTTTTTGAAGTTGCAGTTGGAGCGTAGAGGATAACTTCAATATCTTCTTCTTTTAAAATATGATAAGCCGTCTCACTCATCCCCTCAAGCATCTCAGCGCTAAAAGAGTCTAACACACCTCTTTGTTTTGCAAGAAGATATCCTAAAGCCAAATCAAAAAGGTTGTGAGATGCCACTCCTGTTTTAACGAAAGGTGCGACTTCTTTGCTTATAAGAAAGTCCATAAGAAGTTTAAAGTTTGCATCGCTTTGTGCTTTATCTAAGTAGGTCACACACTCCCAGCCACGAAGTGATGCTTCTGTGAGCTCCATCTCTTGGTTTGCACCTTTTACGAGCCTTACTTTTATGCTAGCTCCACCATCATCAACTCTCTTTTTCGCCCACTCATATAGTCTTTTTAGGTGAGTCATACTCTCTGGGATATATGCTTGAATCACAATTCCAGCATGAAGATTTTTAAACTCATCTAGTGAGAGGGTTCTTATAAAGACATCCATTGTTAGGTTTATATCTCTGTACTCTTCCATATCAAGGTTTATAAACTTTGAGCCATTTTCTTGTGCAGCTCTAAAAATTTCTTGAAGTCTTAAAGAGATTTGCTCTACACTCCACTCATGTGCAAGAGGGTTTATTTGTGAAAAAATTGTAGATATTTTTATAGAGACATAGTCAATATTTGGGTTTTGTAGTGCAGAGATGTACTTTAAAACTCTTTGTTTCGCCTCATCTTCGCCTAAGACTGCTTCGCCGATGATGTTTATATTTACTCTAGTCTTCTCTGCCAATCGTTTTTGTAGATGTGCATTTAGTGATCTATCTTCACCTTTGATGACAATGTTTTTTATATCGCCTCTTAGGTAAGTGATAAAAAGTGGGACTGAGATAACAGGTAGGTAGATGCCAAGATTGCGAAAGAGCCAAACTAAGAGTTGCTCAAACTCTGTAAAAAAAGTTGTGTTATTGTACTTGTTAAAGATATATTCTAGCTGATTTGCTATGCGGTTGTTGTCATGTGATCTGAAGCTTTGGTCTAGTAGTTCTATAAGAAATATCTTGTTTTTTGGATCACTAAGAAGACGCTTCATAATGGCATGAAATTTCTTCTCAGAGCGAATTCTGTTTTTTGCAATATCTCTTTGCCAAGAGGTTGCAAGAGTTTTTGCCTCATCAAAAGTTGCTATTTGTATATTCATATATCTATCCCCTTTCTATTTGCGCTAGTATCTTTTTAAACTCTTTTGTCTCTTTTATATCATGAAATGATGTTTCATTCTCTACATCATCTTTTAGGTTTGGAGATTTTTGTAAGGCTAATTCTAAGTCATTTATAGCATCAGTTAAGTTTCCAAGCTCTGCATTTGCGCAAGAGCGTTGCCAGTAAGCATAGCCGTAGGTATCATCTATCTCTATAGCTTTGTTACTAAGATTTAACGCCCATTCATACTCATCTAAATCTAAAACCGCATCAGCTTTGTAGGCGTAAACTTCTGCATCATTAGAATTTAATTTTAATATTTCATCATAAATATCTATCCTTGACTGTGGATTTGTCTCAAGATTTGAGCGCATCCACAAGGAGTGAATAAACTGAGTATTATAAATTTTGTTTTGGTTCTCTAGTATTTTCTTAGACTGCTCAGTTAGAGTGTCTTCAAGTGATTCTAGCTTCTCATTATACTTTTTAGTGATTTGCTCAACTCTTGCTTCTACAATATCTTCAGTCTTTTTTCGGATATCTCTAAGAGAGTTCCAACCTGCAAAAATAAGCACAGAAGTTGCCGCCGCAATGATGTAAAATATATTTCCAACTGTATCTGTGATATATCTAGCCGACCTATCAGTTTGAGACACTTCAGCTCTTGAAATCCGCTGTTCAACATCAGAACGAAGCCTGTGATGGTCTATCCTAATATCTCTTAACTCATCTAAGATATATCTCTCAATTAGTGGAACGAAAAGCTCTTTTTCAATCTTCTGCTCTTTTTTCTCATTAGCAAAACCAAGGACAATAAAGATAGCAAAAAGTAGCAATAATATTTTCAAATAAAAACCTTTTAGTAGAATAAATACGCTTTTAGTGTATAGTTTAGCAGCTTAATAACTAATAACATTACATAAATAATGTAAAAATATGACATGAGTTTGTGTAAAAAAATATACTTTAAAAGAAAGAATAACTCTGTTTTGTGTATAATCACATGAATATATTTTAGGAGAATAGGGTGTCATTTATAGATAAAGATAAGCCAGTAATTCCACTTAGTGGTGTCGCAGAGATGCTAGGGGCAAAAAGTAGAACGCTTAGAATGTATGAAGACAAGGGACTCTTACCAAAACATGAGGGTGTTCAAAAAAAACTCTACTCCATAAATGATATACAAACCATAGCCTTCATTCACTACATAGCAAGTGTAAAAAAGATAAATGCAAATGGCATCAAGTACATACTAGAACTCTTAAACACAAACATGAGCCAAGATGAGAAAGATAAAATCATCAAAAACACAGAAAAACAACTTGAACTCACACCTGCTAAAGAGATAGATGATATAGAAGTTTTTTAAAAAACGGATATACTTCTTTCTTATATACAAAAAGGCTTTTTATGGATAGTGAGATTATTTACTCGGTTTTTGGGATTATTGTTTTAGTTATTATCATATTTTTGGTTTTAAGAAGTAAAGAGGCTGTTCCTACTAGAAGCCAAGAAGAAAAAAAAGAAGAGATTCTCTTAAACTATAAACAAAAGATTCGAAATATTTTAACTCCCTTAGATGGTGATGCACGAGTTGAAAAAAAGAAAAAACTACTAGGTCAAATCAGCAATGAGTTAGCTCTAAATATCTACTTTGATGAAGATGATATAAGAGAGATCATACTAGAACTATCAAAAGAGTAAGAAGATGCTAAAAACATTGATAAAATCTACAGAGTGGTCATCTCTTGTCTCTTCACAGATAGAGATGAGTTACTTTAAAAGTTTAGAAAATTTTATAGAAGATGAGTATAAAAACAAAACTATATTTCCACCAAGAGAGCAGATTTTTAGAGCATTTGAACTAGTTGAGCCACAAGATGTAAAAGTTGTGATAATCGGGCAAGACCCTTATCATGGAGCCTCTCAAGCAAATGGTTTGGCTTTTTCAGTAGTAAAGGGGTGTAAAACTCCGCCATCTTTGAGAAATATCTTTGTGGAATTAGTTGATGATATGGCTTGCAAAGAGCCAAGCTCGCCAGATTTAACTAAGTGGGCAAAAGAGGGTGTATTGCTTATAAATAGTGTGCTTAGTGTTCTTATGGCAAAGGCAAACTCTCACAAGGGCAGGGGATGGGAAGAGTTTACTGACTCTGTTATAGAAAAATTATCAAGTGAGTATGAACACATAGTTTTTATACTTTGGGGAAACGGCTCTCAAAAAAAAGAAAAACTCATAGACTCAAAAAAACATCTAATTCTAAAAGCACCACACCCATCACCACTAAGTTCATATAGAGGTTTCTTTGGCTCAAAACCTTTCTCAAAATCAAATGCTTATCTAGCCAAACATAAAAGAGGCGAGATCAATTGGTGTTTAGATTAAACTTAGATCTCTTCGGAAGCGAGGTTTCAACCTCGCCTAAAAGGCTTGTAAGC
>JAVEST010000152.1:0-4088 GCA_034006465.1 Sulfurimonas sp.
CCAGTAGTCCTATGATTTCAGACTCTGCAAAGACCGCACAGGTACTGTTTATGGAAAGAGGCGTTCCTTTAGAGCTGAAGTGTCTATGGGCTAACTCTTCAACTCCAATCTCTAAGTTCATAGCACAGGCATCTAGAAATTTTCCAGTTCCAGCGGCACATCTATCATTCATGGCAAAATTTACGACATTTCCCATATCATCAAGTGAGATTGCCTTAGAGTCTTGGCCGCCTATATTTATGATAGTTTTAATCTCGCCATACTCTTTTGCGGCGGCAACTGCTCCTATTGCGTTTGCTGTGATTTCACTGATATTTTCATCAGCTTCTTTGAAGAGTTTTCTTCCATAACCAGTTGCAACTGTGTATGCGATATCATTTTTTGCTATATTTAGCTCTTTCATCAAGTCATCAAGTGTTTGATGGGCATACTTGTAAAACATACTTCCACTTGCACTTATTTTATGCCCTACAAGCTCTTTGTTCTCATCAATAATTGTTATCTTTATAGCAGTTGAACCTATATCTATCCCTGTAAAATATCTCATGTTTTATTCCTATTTTTTATTTTTAATGACTCTACAAAAGCCTCAACTCTTGTACTTAACTGTCCCTGCTGAGATGGACTGTAGTCACTCTCGATATATAAAATGGAGATGCCTTCTCTCTCCATAGCTTCTAGCACGCTTCTTTGTTCAAGTTCATAAACAGTGCATCCAGCAAAAGCTTGATATATAACTCCATCAGCATTAAAAGATCTTACTAGCTCTATTATTCGTCTTATGCGGTCATCATTTTTACTAAAAATAGGGCAGGTACAAGCTTTTAGATATTTGTCTGCTAATGAGTCAATCATATCGTTTACGAACCACTCATCCACGGCTACTCTATCATTGAACATTCTGTTTGAACTACATGTCTCGTCTGCTACTATTATGGCATCTGAGTCTTCGATAATAATTGGAATCTTATAGTTTGGAAAGATAGGAGGTGAGCCTGTATAAACAATTCTTGGGCTAATTTTACCGCCTGCATGAATATCATCTTTTACTCTTTGCTCTAGTTCATCTACTAGTTTTTCACAGGCATCTATCCAGTTATCTATCTTGTCAAAGAAAAAAGCGTTTGTAACTAAAAACATATCATTGCCAAGTATTGGAACAGCTCTGTTTTTTCTAAAATCACTGAGTCTATGATAAAGAGATTGTGCATAACCGATTTTAGAGATAGAGGCTTTTAGTTTTTTTCTGCTAAGTTTTTTGCCCATTTTTAAAGATAAATCTGCACTAAATTCTCTTATGCTTCTTCTAAAAAACTCTCTACTTATTTCACTCTCTTTTGTTCTTGGAAAATCTACATCAACCACATCGTAACCAAAGCTCTTGATTAGAGTTCCTGCTTTTGTTTTTTGGTCACAAGTAGTAGGAGAGTAGATCATATCTGGTTTGTCGATGAGGTTTTTAGATGCTAAATGCCCAACGCTTGCTTTTACTAAAGGACAAGCTTTTTGTGGTAAAAATTCGCTTCCTATCTCATCATCTGTATAAAAACCGTTACAAAGTCTTATGGGAACTCCATCAAGAGCGTAGATGATTTCTGAAGGAATTTGAATACACATTGTTCCTACTTTTACTTTGTCTTTATGTAGAGGTTTTTGTTTACAGTAAACATCTTCAAAAAGATTGTAAAAATAGTCCATCGCCTTTGGCGGTGCTTTAAAACCCTCTTTAAGAGTGTTTAAAACCTTTATTGCCTCCATAGCTTTATGCCTATTTTGCTTCTCATTTTGTGTCTCTATAGCATGAGACTGAAGGCTATTCATCTGCTGCTCCTTTATATGTTTGCATTCCCATTCTTTTTTCAAAACCACCTTTTGTGGATGTAAAGAGTTTCATATTTAATATATCAACATGTAAAGCATCATCCTCAGGACATGCTGCAACGCATTTTAGGCATAAAATACAGTCATCTCTTAAAATATTTGTACTTGTAACATCATCAGCTATATCTTTTATCTGCATATCACAAACGGCATAACAGTCACCACATTTTGTACACTTATCACCATCTTTTTTAAGTTTTAAAAGTGCCGCATCACTAAAAATATAGTGCATCGCACTCATAGGACAAAAAAAACAGAAAAATCTCTTTTTAACAAATGAGCCAACCACAAACAGACCAGTAAACACTAAACCTAAAGCAGTTAGAATCATCGCACTCTTAGAGGAAAAATCTAAGCTCCATTGAGAAGTGTCACCTACAAACAGAGGCGTTACCATTCTTCCAGGGCAGATGCTACAAAAAGCAGTTACCCATTCACGCTCAAGTAGTCCCATCCCAACAGCCATAGGGGATAAAATTACAAGTGCTAGCATTATGTACTTTATCTTTTTGAGTTTGTTAAATTGCGGTTGAGTATAGGTGCTATATCTGATGCCGAGTCTTTTTCTTAAACCAGTTAGCCAATCTTGCATAGTGCCAAGCGGACAAGCGTAACCGCACCATGCTTTGTTAAAAACAATAAACCAGAGTAAAAATGTTACAAAGCCTATAAGAACAGAGATGCTAGCTACACTAAAGAGTACATCTAAAGGGCGAGCTAGTTGATGCTGCAGAGGTAAAAAATAACACATTCCTCCAACTTCCTGATCAAAACCACATGAAAAAACAGGGATGCTAGTGCCTAGATTTATAGCAAAGTAACCACCATATATAAAAATAACAAAGAAAAAAATCTGTAACCAAAAACGAAATCTTTTCATATCTGCCTTGTTTATAAAATCTCTAATCCTTTTCATCAAAGCGCACCTCTTTAAATGGTTTTTTTCTTCCTCTTCTAAAGAAGTAGATAATAAAGCCAGATATTATGGCAGCTAATGTTGCGGCCATTAAGCCATAAGCATAAGATGTATAACCACTTGCTTCTGGGTAGTAAAGAGATGAGTATGTCGCTTCATAGTTTATGGAGCCATACCCATCAAGCGAAGTGTTGGCATCTTCTTTATAGTTTGCAACTAGAACAAACTTGTTTTTATGTCTTCTATCAAACTCATTCCACTCGGGAAAATAATCTTTTATAAGTGTGAAAACTACGAGACCATCTTTGTCTGATTTGAGAGTTTTTGACCAACCTGTCATTGTTGATAGCGTTAGCGTTACACCTTCAATAGGCTCTGAATTTAGTAAAACTTTAAGTCTTATCTTATCGCCAGAATATAGACGATGATAAAAAGTCTCCCCATCTTCTCTTAATCTTAAGATGTCAAAAGGAACTTCTTTTATACTATGAGCGGACATTTTCTCTTCGTTATAGATAGCATCGTTACTATGGTTAAATCTCATGTTTTCAAACTTTGCAGTTTTGATATATAGAGTATTGTCTTGGACTGTTTTATCTATATAAAAGAGATTGTAGTAGCCATTATCTGGCATCTTATAAGTAACTGATTTACAGCCATCTTCTTTTGATGGAGCTAGCTTTGATGTTTGTAAGTTAGCATCTAGAAGATAAAGCTCTGCATCTATACTGTTTATGCAGTTTATCTCTCCATTTTCATCTTCAAAGATAGGCCATACTTTTTGAGAGGGTACCCAGTTTCTTCCACCACCGTGATTGTGCGCAGCATAAGGATTTCCTCTTCTAGCTGCTGGATTAGTTTCTGAAAAATATATACTACTAGATATGGTTGGTTTCTTATAACTACTAGCAGGTCTGTTTTTTAAATCACCTAAAGCCCTGTCTTTTTGAAATACTTTAGCACCTCCACCGTGGTTACCATGACCGCCAGATGCTGCTCCATATGTACTAAAAATATACCCTACATAGATATTTACACTAAAAAAGAAGATGATTAGAGAGGCTGCAAAAGGAAAGGCAATAATTTTTCTTATCTTTGAGGCATCTATGAGTTTCATTCTTTTATAAAGTATGATTAAAGCCCAAACAATAGCTACCCATTTTAGCAAGCCAAATATATGTAACCAACCATCTCCTCTATTTGCTAAAGATGCAACATCTACAGATAAACCAAAGCCTTGAGCAAAACCTTCTACAGTTTTCTCATAGCCTTTGATGAAAAATGTCTCAAG
>JAVEST010000153.1:0-4039 GCA_034006465.1 Sulfurimonas sp.
TAAGAATAAGCTCTCCATCAAAGTTTGATAAAAAGGTCTTTAGCCATCTAAGGGAGACAATGTCAAGGTAGTTAGTAGGCTCATCTAAAAGCAGCAAGTTTGGCTCTGTAACTAAAAGCTTTGCAAGATTTATACGAATCTGATAACCACCAGAAAAAGAGAGAGGATTTGCATCTAGGTCTTCTTCTGAGAACCCCAAACCAAACAAAATCTTCTCAACTCTATATACATCATACTGCATCTCTTCACTAAGAGCGAGCGCCGCTTCTTCTCGTAAAGTCGGCTCACTAAATGTAAGATGCTGCTTTAGAGTTCCAATTTTGTAGCCTTTTGGGATGACAACCTCTCCGCTATCATAACCCTCTTCACCCAGTATCATTTTAAAAAGTGTTGATTTTCCACTTCCATTTCGCCCTACTAATCCTACTCTTTGTGATGCATTTAGCTTAAAGTTTAGGTTTGTAAAAAGCTCTCTTGGGCCATAATTTTTACATATATTTATAAGTTGTATCATTATTCTTCTTTGTTATTTTCCATAGTGTCTAAATAAGTAATCTGTGATGATTTGCTCATCTTGCTGTGTGATGGGAGCTTTATATACATCTCTCATCTTTACTACCGATGCCCTCCAAAACGCTTTTGATTGTTTACCCTGATTTAGGATATAACCATGAGAGTGACACCACTGACAATTCCTCTGAATGGCTTTAAAATCTTCATCTTGTGCCATAGGAAATGTTACGCTCGGAAGTTTAACATCTTTTTCATAATCTCCCAGCAGAATTGATGCTAAAAATAGTAATATCAATATTGTTTTTTTCATCTTATACTACCTCCAACGAGATGCTATCGATGCCGTTATACTTATAACCGCTTCTGTTCCACTTTATCTCACTAGGTTTTGGTTGCTCTTGCCCTAAATTGTTAATGGCTTTTGCCATGATGGTTAAAACTCCCCTGCTCTTAGCTCTAAAAGCAAATCTAAACTCTCTAAAAGCGTAAGGTGAGAGTTCACTTCCAAGCTCTGCACTCTTCCAGCTCTCTCCATCATCAACAGATATAAGAACCTCTTTGATGCCATGACCACTATCAAAAGCCACGCCTTTTGCTATAACATTTGCATCTACTTTTATGCTCGAGCCATTTTTAGGATAAGCTATAACGGACTTGATGTTCATTGTGGTGATGGGCTTTGTTTTTTTAGCCAAATTATCTGGAGTCTCGCACTCGCACTCATTATCAGCTATGCGGTAAGCCTTATCCATATAAAAAAGCTCTTGATACTCTTTTGTTACACTTATATTGCTTAGCATCTTAACCCAGCTATCTGAGTACATTCCTGGCACGATGAGGCGGATAGGATAGCCATTTAAAAACGGCAACTCCTCACCATTCATCTCATAAGCAATGATGACATCATCGTTTATCTCGCTGATGGCTAACTCTCTTTTAAAGTTTTCAGTTTTATGAAATGCAGCTTTATCGTCGCCATTTAAGCCTACCCAGCGTGCATCTTTGTCAAGTCCAGCTCGCTTTAAAACATCCATAAGCCTCACGCCCTTAAACTTTGCACAACCCATAGCACCATTTCCCCACTGTATCCCGCTTGTAGTAGGGACAAAAGCTGAACGAGAGTTACCACCGCACTGCAAAACTGCTGTGACTTCAACTGCTTTAAACTCACTCTTTAGTTCTTGGATTGAGAGATAGGTATGGTTTTTTACAGCTCCGTGGATGGATAGTCTATACTGATCTATAAACTTATGAGTAGGTATGCGAGGCATGTGCCATCTTACAAAAAAGGCATCATTTGGAGTGATGGCACTTCCAAAAAATTCCATCGGAGTCTCCAAAAGAGGAGGTCTGTCTGAGTAAGTGATAAGCGGTCGCTTTTGTGGAAATGCAATATCTATGACTCTTTGATTATCAAGTGGTTCACGAGTTAAGCCAAATGCGTTTGAGCCCAAAACAACTGCACAAGCACCGAGTGAGAGGCGAAAAAAATCTCTTCTTTGCATCGATATTCCTTTTATAACTTTTTGTTATTTTATCACGAAAATTATCTTAAAAAAAGCAGATTTGTCAATTTTTACTAGATAAGGCTAAGTTCTACTTTTTGTGATTTAAAATCAACTGAGACTACTCTTATGTTTGGTAGATGCTGATTTATAGATAAGACCTCAAAAGGGTGTTTTATCCGCTTCTCACTCATTTTTGAGATGTGAATCATCCCATCATTTTTTAGCCCAATATCAACAAATGCACCAAAATCTGTGATGTTTCGCACGATGCCAGAGATAAGGCTTCCCTCTTTAAGCATCTCTATGTTTGTCAAACCCTTTTTAAAAACGATGCCAGGCAGCTCTTCTCTTGGGTCAAAACCTGGCTTTATCAGCTCTTTAATGATGTCGCTAAGTGTCTCAAAACCCACACCTAACTCTTGTGCTTTTGTGCGAATATCTAAGCTTTTTAACTCATCTAAATCTAGCTTTTTAGCCACATCATAGCTCTCAGGATGGATACCAGAGTTATCAAAGATATTTTTAGCATTTTTGATTCTGATAAATCCAGCAGCCTGTTCATAAGCTTTTTTGCCTAAACCTTTTACTTTTAAAAGCTCACTCTTTGTCTTAAACGAACCATTTTCTTGGCGATACTCTATGATATTTTGAGCCACTTTAGTGCCGATGCCAGCAATGCGCGAGAGTAGAGATGCAGATGCTGAGTTTACATCAACCCCAACACGGTTTACTAAGTCGCCAGTAACATCATCTAGCCTTTTTGCAAGAAGTTTTTGATCAACATCGTGTTGATATTCTCCTATGCCCAGAGACTTTGCGTCTATCTTTACAAGCGCAGCCATTGGGTCACGAAGTCTATCGGCTATAGAGATTGCACCTCTTATGGTAACGTCCAGTTTTGGGTACTCTTCCCCTGCTATTTTTGAAGCTGAATAAACAGATGCACCAGCTTCAGAGACTACAGTGTAGGCCAAAGAGAGTTTTTCTTCTTCTATAAGCTTTGCAAAAAACTCTTGAGTCTCACGTGAACCTGTTCCATTTCCTATAGCTACACTTGTGATGCCATACTTTTTAACCAGAGCCAAAACTACTTTTTTAGAACTCTCATAGTCATTTTTTGGTTGTGTTGGATAGATAACTGCCCAGTCAAGAAAGTTAGAACTCTCATCTATTACTGCTAACTTACATCCGCTTACATAAGCTGGATCTACTCCTAGTATGACCCTTGGTGTGATTGGTGGAGTCATAAGCAGTTGGGCAAGATTTTTCCCAAAAACACCTATGGATGAAGCATCAGCTTTTTCTTTTATGATGCCATGAACTTCTCTCTCAAGCGATGGAAGCAGAAGCCTTTTTAACCCATCTTGATAAGCTTCAAAAAGAGTCTCGCCTGAACTTGAAGCGTGTGATGGAATCTTGTAGCGTCTTATGCTTTGCTCTAGTCTCTCTATATCAGTTACTATCTTTACACTCAGCTCTTTTTCTCTTACCGCTCGCATAATAGCAAGATAGCGGTATGATGGGATGTAAGCTATCTTCTCACTTTTATCAGCTAAGTTTTTAAAGACCCCATCTTCTTTAAAGCTCTTTGTTTTTTTAGTCTCAAGAGTTGCAAACTTTAGCATAGTATCACGCAAGACACTTCTCTCTCTTGGCGACTCAGCATATCTTTGAGCTAAGATATCTTTCGCTCCAGCTATGGCTTCATCAACGCTTTTAACATCCTGCTTTACAAACTTTTTAGCCTCATCTCTAAGCTCTGATGAACTTAGTTTTGCACTTTGCAAAGTGTTTGCAAGTGGAGTTAAACCCTTTTTTATAGCCTCAGATGCACGGGTGTTTTTAGACTCTTTAAAAGGTCTATAAATATCTTCTAGAACTCTTAGGCTATCAGCCTCTTCTATGCTTTTTCTTATTGTCTCACTAAGAGTTGCTCGCTCTTCGATGAGCCTTAAAACCTCAGCTTTACGTTCAAGTAGATTTTTAGCGCCAATATAGGCTAACTCAAACTCACGAAG
>JAVEST010000014.1:0-26506 GCA_034006465.1 Sulfurimonas sp.
TATCCATTTATAAATGCTTTCACACTTTTCCTTTGTATATATCTTTGTATTTAAAAAACTCATTGCTTATATGTAATTCAATACGTAATTAAGAAGATTAACATTACCCACTTTGAACTATTAGCTTTTTTTCTATAAATCAACTTATTTGTAGTTGTTATTGCCAGCTGTAGATATTTTAAAACCATATAAAATATTAAAATTTCAAAAAAAGTTTACCTTCATATCTATTTAATTTTGCTGAATAAAATTAGGTTAAGCATATAGATTTTAACTACCATAATACTTTACTTTTATAAAATATATCCTCACAAATCTAAAAGTCATGTTCTTATTTCTTAATGCTCTATATTTTTCTTTTATTATAGTAAACTTCCATCATGATAAATGAATCTATTTTAAACTATGTAGTGTTATTTGTTTTATTAGAGACATATGAAGTGTATTGGCAAAAAGCTCCTACTATTATGGGGATGCTAATTCGCATGCATAAGTACTATAGCAGAAGTATCTTTTTATTTTTTGTTATGCAACCTACATTTTACTTTTCTATCGGTTTTGCTATGTTAACAGACTATCATTGGGCTTCTATCCTTATGCTACTTATAAAAACTTCTGATATAGCTACAAAAATCTTACTCCTTGAGCAGGTCTTTGTCAAAAGAGAACTCTCTCATGAACTAAGCTTAATCTTACTAGCTCCTATAAACAGTTTTTTACCATACTTAGGGATATTGACCTACCCTATTTTCATTATCTTGAGCCTTGATGGCTCTTTATTTTAGATCTGTATAACCTTTTATTTGAGCCTTTTTTGCTAGAACTTTAACGCTATCTGTAATATCTTGAGATGCTATATGATAGTGTTCATGTAGTTTATCTAGGGAGTTATCAATCTTTTTTGTAAGTATAACAATGAGGTCTTCCATCTGCTCTTTTACGCTGTTTATCTCTTCTTGTTGAGCTCTGCTTAAGTTATTTACTATAGAGCTTAGTTGTGCTTGAGATTTTACATAGTCTGATTTTATATGTTCTATCTCTCCTACTAAATCTTTTATCGTTGTATAGATATCGTGTAAGCCACTATTTTTTTCTTCAAGCTCATTCATTTTCTTTGATGAGAGTACCATCTGATTCATTATCATCTCACTCTGCTCTCTTATGGAGTTGAGTCTATTTTCTCCCTCATATAGAGCTGTACTTACTCCCTCTGTATGAGATTTTAGAGATACTATTTGGTTCTCAAAAGCTTTTGTAATGCCCGAGAGTTGCTCTAGCGTGTGCTTTGTGATGGCTCTTGCTATATCGTCTGAGATAGCACGCATACTTGTTAGGTTCTCTTTTAAACTCTCTATATCTTCACTTACATCATACTTGTTTTCTAAAGCTTTTTGCAGAGTTGCTTTAGTTTTGTTGTAGTGATCTTGTTCTGCAACTCTAAGCATATCTATATGCTTATGAACAACATTGTCAAGCTCTGGGAGTTGCACATTAGTAAAGTTATCAAAGGCTTTTGAGACACCGCTATGCCACTCTTGCATCTCATCAAATTTTTCTAAGAATTTACCTTGATTTATCTCTATAGAATTTAACGCTTTAATATCATGCTTAAACTTCTCTCTTAAATTTTTTTGAGCCTCTCTATCTTCTTGTTGAGTTAAAATCATACGACTCTCCAAATCTGCCATAAATTCCTTTAGCTCACTAACTTGAGAGACGATAAACTGAGAAAACTCATCTTTAGTTCTAGCACTTTGTGTCTGCTGTGTTTGATGAAGTATATTCATAACAATATATAAAAGAAGTGAGACTAAGAGCGGCAAGAAAGACTCTCTAAGAAGTAAAATAACATTTGTTACATCTGGATGAATAATAAAGTGAACAACGCTACTAATAGCTCCAACACCTATCATAAGTGGCGCATAATTAATTTTGTTTGGGTGTTTTAAGATAGAAATTTGCCTTAAAAAAAGAATCGCCATAAATACAAAAGCTAAAAGCAAGTCGTTATCAAACACATCATTCCCTTAATATAATTTGAGCTTATTTTAGCATATATTTATAAAACGATGCCAAGTATCTCTTTTGGCTCATAAACTACTATCTCATGGTCTGACTTAGGTGTAAATCCCCAAGTTGCAAACATCGACTCTATCCCTGCAGCTTTGGCGCTAAGCATATCCTTTGAGTTATCTCCAACCATCCAAGCTATATCTTTTTTCTCTTTGTACTTATAATGATTTAAGATATGATGAAGCATCTGTGGGTCTGGTTTTGAGTTTTCAACTCTATCAGCTCCGATAATCACATCAAACATCTCATCAATTTTGAGATGTTTTAGCATTCTTTTTGCAAAAGGTGTTGGTGCATTTGTAGCAACAGAGATTTTAACATTGGACTCTATCAACTCTTCTAAAGTCTCTTTGATACCATCATAAAGATATGGATTTTGGATACATTGATCGGCGTAATGAATCTCAAAGAGCTCTCTATCTCTATCTTCATAAACTTCAGTTCCATAAAAGAGTTTTGGTAAGTTTCTAACTTCCATATTTATAACTTCAACTATATACTCTTCGCTCAAAGGCTCTAGTCCATAGTGCATCTGCCTTATGTAATTTACAGAGATGGTTATATCTTTTTTAGAATCAATCAGCGTCCCATCCATATCAAAAATAACTACTTTCATAACTATCTCATCCTCTCATATATCTCTTGAAGTGCATCTACAAAAAAATCATTATCGTTTGGACATCTACATACTCTATACTCTTTGATGCCAAGCTCCTCGGCTACCTCTCTATACTCAATATCTAACTCATAATCAGTCTCGGAGTTATCAATTGTAAAAGCTATAGGAAATATCACAACACCCTTATCTTTTATACTCTCAAGCTTATCACCAAGAGATGGTTTTAACCACTCCATAGGCCCTAGTTTAGACTGATACGCAAGATGAACTTTGTGGAAATTCATCCCCTCTTCTTCTAGTTTTTTCTTTAAAATTTCTACATGTTTTTTTACATGTCTCTCGTAAACATCTCCAGCATCTATTATCTTTTGAGGGAGTCCATGGGCTGAAAATATCATGTCAAAATCTTCATACTTAGCATCTTGCATCTGCTCTTGTATCCTAGCTATCACAGCTTTGTTATAACTCTCATTTTCAAAAAAGTGTTTTATCTCTACTAGCACGGCATCTGCACGACTAAGATGGTAAACCTCTTCAAAATCCTCTAAAGATGACTTTGTTGTTGTAGTTGAGTATTGTGGATAAAGAGGGATAAGGTAGATTTTCTCAACCTCTTCTTTGTTGATTCTCTCAATTACCTCTTTGGCAAACGGAGGGGTATATCGCATAGCAAAATCTACCATCACATCACTTCCAAGTCTATCTTGAAGCTTTTTTACAAGCTCTTTTGTGTGCCCAACTATAGGAGATTTTCCACCAATCTGTCGATAAATATCTTGAGAACTCTCTGTTCTTGTAAAAACTATCATCCCTCCTACAAACTTTCTTAAAAGATTACTCTTCATAGTTAAGATATTTTTATCGCTAAACATGTTTTTTAAAAAAACTTCAACCTCGTCCAAGTTATTTGGACCACCCATATTTAACAATACTACAGCTTCTTTTTTCACTTAATATCCTCTTTAGTTTTAAACCATACAACTAAATATTTTCTAGAGTCACTTCCAAGGTAAATCTCTACAAAGTAACTAGTTTTTATTTTAATAATCTATGCTAACATAAATTTTCAACACCTTAACAAAAAACTCAAATCTTCTTTCTAAACCTTACCATTTTAAATCTCTCGCCCAAAAAATTTGGCAGGATTAGCATCTTTACTTTTTGTAGTTCTTGCTCATATATTTTCTCATCTGCATTCTTTTTTAGTATCTCTAAAAGCTCTAGTACTCCCATATCTACAAGAGCTACCATCTGAGCTTTTAGCTCTATAAACTCTACCCCAGCTTCTTCATATGCATCTTTTACATGAGCAAAACAGACATCATAAGTTATGTCTGAATTTTTAAAAAGCTCATCTCTTTTTATCTCTTCATCAAAAAGAGGGATGGTTTTGTGTTTTTCATAGACTCTAATGGAAAAATCAGGTCTCGCCATCATCTCACCATAGTCAAAACTCATAAACTCAAATTTTTCACAAGAAGATGCCATCTCACGAGCGAACTCTTCATAACCTACAGCTATCTCACCTCTATCTTTTTTGTACTTTTTAGCCTTAGCATCTACACTCGCATCTTCAATATCAAACTCAATCTTATGCCCTTGAACTCTCGCTGTTTTACCTTTGTAGTATAGTTCACAAGTAAAGGCATCAAAGATTTCATTTGCTATAAAAAAGGCATTTTTGCATCTAAGCTCGCTTAGAGACTTATAGTGAATGAGATTTATAACCTCTCCAAAAGAGTCTCTAAAATACTCACTTTGCTTCTTTTGAAGTACATCAAATCTCTCGATAATAACAAACTCTAAACTATCTAAGAGTTTTGGTCTTAAAGTGTAGATGAACTCGATAATATCTGCTAAAAAATAACCATGATGAGCACCTATCTCACAGATAACTGCATCTTTACTTAAAAAACCCTCATCTACTAAAGAGATGATATGCTTTGCAACACTTCCGCCAAAAAACTTACTTGTACTTACTGAGGTATAAAAATCACCCTCTTTTCCTATAGCCTTATAAGTAGCATAATAACCATCATCACTATAGAGCCACTCGCTCATATACTCGCTAAATCTACTCATTTTTTATACATCTCATAAAGTGTTAACAGCTCTAACTGCTTATCTATTTCAAATATTTTCAAATCAATCGTCTGAATAATCACAGAATTTTTCAACAAATCCACATCATAACTTGTCTTATATCCAGCACTATACATCTCCTGCGTCTCAAAAAGCAACTTCTCATAAAGCTCTCTGTTTTGGATGCTCAAATCTATCTTTTTTTCAAAGTTCTCTATATTTTGTGCTACCTCTTCAAAAAGTGCTTTTAGCTCTCTTCTTCTATCTTCTACAACAAGTTGACTTTTTAAATAGTCTATACGCGAGGCTTCTATATCCCTAAAACTGTTTATATCAAGGGGCATAGAAACTTTGAGACCATAGTCATAGTAGTCTCTCTCATTATCTGATCCAAACCTATATGTAGTATCACTTTTGTTCCAGTTATATCCAGCGATTAGGCTCACTCGTGGGAGATACTTAGTAGTTGTTACATCTTTGTTGTATCTATTTTTCTCTATATCACTCTTAGACATATCGAGCACTATATTATTTGCTAAAAATTGCTCTTTTGTTAGACTATCTAAGCTTGGAACTTCTGCACTCTCATAGGCCATATCGCTAATCGCGTTGAACTTTGAGATGAGTCGTTCCTTATTTGTTTGTATGTCGTAAAGAGTTTGTGTAACCACATTTCTCTCGATGATAGCGTTATCCAAAAAGCCAGAATCAAGTTGCCCGTTTAAATATTGTTCCTGTTTTTGAGCTAAATTTATCTCAGAGTTTTTTATCTGCAACTCTTGTTTTTTTATCTTAAAATCCATCTGCTTTATCTGCATCAAAAGCGAGATAGCATCTTTTACTAACTTTCTTTGTGCAGCTTCTACAGAGAAGTTTGAGTAGATTCTTGAAGCCTCTGCAAACTTGATGCCGTAGTAGATGCCGCCACTTGCAAATATAGGTTGGTCCATCTTCACAGCTGCATTCTCCGTAGTTTGCTCTTCATCATAAGGATTACTTTTAGAGTAACTATACTGCAAGTTTAAGGGAGCTATCCATGAGTCGCGGAGCTTTGAACTCTGGGCATCTACCTTGTCGTAGTCATACTTAAACTGCTCTTTTTTGTTTTGCGAGATATACGCTTCTAATGATTCCTCTGCTAAAGCTGCACTACAAAGAAGTGACAGCGTTATTAAGGGATATAAAACCTTCATCTACTTCCTCTTTCGTTATAGTTAGTGGTGGTAAAAATCTAAGAGTATTTCTTCCAGCTCTAAGTACTATAACACCCTCATCTCTTGCGTTTGAGATAACTTTTGCTAAAGTCTCTGCGTCTCTTACTCTAAGTCCACACATCATTCCGATGCCAACTTTAGAGGTAAATATGTCTTTATGAGCTTCACAAAACTCTTGAAGTTTATGGTTAAAATACTCTGTTATCTCTTTTAAACCTCCACTCTTTGCATGTTCATCTAAAATATCAACAACCTCACATGCCGCACTTGTACTTAAGAAGTTTCCACCAAATGTAGAGCCGTGATCTCCGTGAGAAAAAATCTCTTTTAGAGATGTCATCACCACACCGATAGGAACACCACCAGCTAAACCTTTAGCAAGGGTTATAATATCTGGTTGGATTTCATAAACATTAGATGCTAAAAACTCTCCTGTTCTATAGACTCCAGTTTGAACTTCATCGACTATAAGCAAGATATTTTTCTCTTTTAGCATCTTTGCTAGTGCTTGAATTCTTGCTTTGTTTAGTGGTTCCACTCCACCCTCACCTTGAACAAGCTCTATCATAACTGCTACTGTATGGTTATCTAAAAGTGACTCAACTTGCTCGATATCATTTGCATATACAAAACCATCAGGATATGGTCCAAAGTAGTTGTGCATAAGCTCTTGCCCTGTTGACTTTAGCGTTGTTATAGTTCTTCCATGAAATGAGTTTTGAAGTGTTATAACTTTATATCTCTTAACTTCTCCATCTCTCTCTCCAAACTTTCTTGCTATCTTTATAGCACCCTCATTTGCTTCAGCGCCACTATTTCCAAAAAAACACATCATGTCATAGCCGCTTGACTCAACTATCTTTTGTGCGGCCTTAGCTTGAGATGCTATATAGTAAAGATTTGAAGTGTGTGTTAGTTGTGAGATCTGCTTTGTGATGGCATCATTTACTCTTTTATTGGCGTGTCCAACACTTACCACTCCGATGCCAGATGCAAAGTCTATATACTTTTTATCATTTACATCTACTAGTCTTGCGCCATTTCCACTTACAAATTCTACATCTGCTCTTGCATAAGTTGGTAGGATATATTTTTTATCTAACTCTTTTGTATTACTCATTATTAATTCCTCTAAAATTTTTTTGCTATTATAGGTCTTTTATTATTAAACAATTTCTTACTTTGATGGTAAAGTACAATCAAATTCATCAATAAACTCAAATTTACCAGATAAAGTGTCAAAACCCTCATCTCTAAAGAGTCCAAGCATAGCACTAAAAGCATCAATCGCCCCTAAGATTTCCTCTTGATCTCTACACATCTTCACACCAGCACCACAGATTATAGCCACTTTTTTACTCTCTACTAGCTCAAGTACTTTCTCAATCTCGCCTAGATCAACATCTATCTCTTTAAGGGTAGAGACTATACGAATAGATTGAGTCAGTTCATAAAAATCTTCAAATCCATCTGTATGTTCTAACAAATACTCTACATCAGTACTCTCATAGATATACAAAAATCTACAAAGAAGCATTGCAAGAAAAAAATCTCCTTTTGCTTTTATAGGGATATGTAGATCTGCCATTTTAGCAATCTCTGTCTTTAGAGGGTCTATCACTATGATTTTTTTATTTTTTAAGCACTCAAATAACTCTAAATTACTCAAATCTGGAGTTTTCCCCCAATATATAACCACATCTGATTTTTCTATCTCTTTATGCATCTAATTATCTTTTAACTCTATTGTTGCTAGTTTTGAGAAAAGCTTTGGAGAGTCGATAATGATTTGAGCTAAGTATTTTGAGATATTTTTTGCATCTGCGATTTTGAGTAATCTTGAGATCTTATAATCAGTTTTTTGTCCATCTATATATACAGCTTTTTCTTTTGCATCTGCTACATCTGTCTCATCAAGATAGATGCTAAGTTTTGCTCTAGAGATGTCAGCGACTTTGGCAAGAGGAGTTGAGATATTTACAACCTGACCACTCTTTACCAAAATGTCATAGAGTATAAAGCCTTCATTTTTTAGGTTTTTATCCTTCACATCTCTTAAAAGTCGAGCTTGCCTTAGTTTTAAGTCTGCTATTTGAACTTTAAGATTTAGTATCTCTTTTTGTGTATTTAAGTATAAGTTTTCGCTTGATATTAGCTCATGAAACTCTCTATCTTTTTCTACTGTTGATTTAAATTTCAAATCTTCTATTCTTTTATAGTTCTCTCGCTTTCTTTGGAGTGAATTCTCTAAGTTTAGTAAAACCTCTTCATTTACTTTAACTATATCTTGCAAATGCTCTAATTTATCTTTTATAAACCCCAACTCTTTTATATCAAGTTCATCATCTATCTCTATATAAGCCTTTGTGCCAAGCTTCTTTCCAATCATATCTTCATCTATAAAGAGCACTAAACCTAAAACATTTGAAGATATCTCCCTAATCTCATAGGGCTCTACCTTTGAGTAGTAAACTTTTGCAGATGCTAGAGTAAACGCTAAAATCATAATTGCTAATATTTTCACTTTTAATAACCTATATTAAATTTGGAGTCATTTTACCATTTCATCGCTAATATTCAAGCACAGTTTCATCATATTTTCGCTATTATTTACAAAGATTAATTCAAGGGGTAACAATGTCAGTTCTGTCCAAAGTTGATTCTACTACAAATCTAGCTAAAAACAATGAACTTCAACTTTTAGTTTTTAGAATCAACAATCATAAAGACTCTGCTTACTATGCAATAAATGTTTTTAAGACAAGAGAAGTTGTGGAGTCTAAAAATCACTTTTTAACTCAGATTCCATCAGCTCATAAACTGCTAGAGGGCACCATTATACTTCGTGGTCTTCAAATCCCCATACTAAATCTACCTGCATGGTTAGGTACTACCCTTACTAAAGAGGAAATTAAGAGATCTAACATCCTTATTTGTGACTTTAATGGTGTTATTATTGGCCTTAGAATCATGTCAGCATATAGAGTTATAAAGAAAAATTGGAATGAGATGCATGCCCCTGATAGTTATAGACTAAAAGATGATGGCGTTGTTATGAATGACACTAGGCTTGAAGATGGAAGTCTCTGCCTTATACTTGATTATGAAAAACTTTTAGCGGATGTAGTTCCTCAAGCAATGGTTGATGTAACAGAATCTCCTACTAACCTTACAGAATTAAATATTCCAAAAAAACTACTAAAAGGCACTGTTCTTATTGCTGAGGACTCAAAAACTGCACAAAGACACCTAAGCCAGATATTTAAAAATGCAAATATAAATATGAAAATGTTTGACAATGGAAAAAAATTAGTTGATTATGTTTTAGAGTTAGAAGATCCATCTAAAATACCAGCTATTATTACAGATATTGAGATGCCAGAGATGTCTGGCTTTACTGTAATTAAGCTTCTTAGAAATGAACCAAGAACAAAAAAGATTCCTATCATAGTAAACTCTTCAATGACTGGAAGCAACAATAAAAGAGAAGCTGAGATTTTAGGAGCAGATGGATTTATTGATAAAACAAAGAGTCATAATGTTATACCTCTTATTATAGAGGCGATGAACGCTCAAGAAATTTTAGCCATAAAGGCTAAATAATCTCACTACTCATCCGTTTATATGGATGAGTAGAAGAAGCTCTCTATTGAAATAGTGAGATAAGAACACCAGCTGCAACAGCTGAACCGATAACGCCCGCAACATTTGGACCCATCGCATGCATTAAAAGCATGTTAGAGCGGTCATACTCCATACCAACTTTGTTTGATACACGAGCAGCCATAGGAACAGCAGAAACTCCAGCTGAACCAATAAGTGGATTTATCTTATGCCCTGGAAATAGGTTCATTATCTTAGCCATAATAATACCAGCTGCAGTTCCAACAGCAAAGGCGATAACACCCAAAACCATAATAAACATAGTATCAGGAACTAAAAACTGATCAGATGCTAGTTTTGAGCCAACACCAAGTCCCAAGAAGATCGTTACAATGTTTATAAGCGCATTTTGTAAAGTGTCATTTAGTCTCTCAACTACACCTGACTCTTTTAAGAAGTTACCAAACATAAACGCACCAATAAGTGGCGTAGCTTCAGGAAGGACTAAAATAGCCAAAACTAAAACCAAGATAGGAAATATCAACTTCTCTAAACGAGAGACATGACGAAGAGTAGTCATCTTAATTCTTCTCTCAGCATCTGTAGTTAGTGCTTTCATAATCGGAGGCTGGATAATAGGAACCATCGCCATATATGAATAAGACGCAACCGCAATAGCACCAAGAAGTTCAGGGGCTAGCTTTGTGGCTATAAAGATAGATGTCGGACCATCTGCTCCACCGATAATAGAGATAGCTGAAGCTTGTTGAAGAGTAAAATCAACAAAACCCATTTGTGAAAGTGCTACTGCACCGACAAGTGTTCCAAATATACCAAACTGTGCAGCTCCACCTAGGAGTGAAGTTTTAGGGTTTGATAAAAGTGGCCCAAAGTCAGTCATAGCTCCAACACCCATAAAGATGATAATTGGAAACATCTCATTTGAGAGACCCATACTATATATAACACCTAAAAAGCCTGTCTCTCCAGCAATCCCAGCAACTGGGATATTGGCGAGTAGTCCACCAAAAGCGATAGGTAGAAGTAGTAGTGGCTCAAAACCTTTTTTAATAGCTAAGTAAAAGAGTAAAAATGTGATTAGTATCATAATCACACGACCCCAAGACTTATGAAAATCACTCATATCTTCACCATGAGCGCTCTTCTCATTTGGATCTGGGTTTATAAGAGCATTTATACCAGTAGATGCTAAAAACCCTGAAACCATTTCAGCAAGAGGCTTAGGTTTGTAATTTTCTTCTTTATGGGTAGCCCCATTAGCTGCCTCAGCGTTAGCATGTAGGGCAGCAAAACTAAAAAGTAGGAGTGCAACTATTTTTATAAGAAAAAATCTCATCGTTTATCCTATTACTGCTACAACTTGACCTTCAACAACCTTGTCATTAGTAGCAACATTTATAGTCTTAACAACACCACCACGAGGAGCTACAACATCAATTTCCATCTTCATAGACTCTAATATCATAATAACATCACCCTCATTAACACTTTGACCTGGATTTGCTACTAATTTCCAAACATTACCTGGTAGAAGAGCCTTGATAGATACTTCGCTACCTGTTGACTGAACTGGAGCTGACACAGGAGCTATGCTCTCTCCATCAACTGCTGTAACTTCTATATTAGCGTCACCTTCTGCTACTTGAACACTAAACTTTTGACCATCCACTACTACTGTATAATTTCCACTACCCATATTTGAACTTCCTTCACAATCTTTTTTCATCTCTGATATTTTACGAACATTTAACTCACCCTTGCCTTTTAGAAAAGCAATGCCTTTTTCATGACAAGCAGCAGCAATAAAGATATTTTCTTCTGTTATCTCTATATCTTCTTCTTTGAGCTTTTTAATCCAAGTTGCTAAGGATTTACTCTCATCTGCATCTGTTAAATCAAGAACTTTTTGTGTAGTTGGTTCTAAGCCCAATTTTTCTGAAGCAATTCTTACAACCTCAGGATCTGGTGCAACTGGAGTTTTACCAAAATAACCAAGAACCATTTTCCCATAACCAGGAGCTATTGCTTTCCATGGTCCTTGCATAACATTGTTTAGAGCTTGTTGGAAGTAAAACTGAGATACTGGAGTTACAGAAGTTCCATAACCTCCTTTTTCAACAACCTCAGTCATAGCAGCAATTACTTCTGGAAACTTGTCTAGTATGCCGTTATCACGCATCATTTGAGTATTTGCAGTCAATGCACCACCTGGCATCGGAGAAAATGGAATGATTGGAGATACCATAGTAGCTTCAGGAGGCATAAAATAGTCAGCTAGACATCTTTGTAGCTCTTTTTCATATGTTAATATCTTACCAATCTCTAAACCACCAAGATCGTAATCCATACCTTTTGTAGCGTGAAGCATAGTTAAGATATCTGGCTGACTTGTTCCACCACTAACTGGTGCTGCTGCCATATCTATACCATCTACCCCAGCCTCTAGTGCTGCCATATAAGCAGAAACAGAAACACCTGCTGTCTCATGAGTATGAAGTCTTAAGTGAGTCCCTTCAGGAATTAACTTTCTAGCCATTTTGATAGTATCAAAGACTTTTTGAGGATTTGAAGTTCCAGATGCATCTTTAAAACAGATACTATCGTATGGGATACCACTATCTAAAATCTCACGAAGAGTTTTTTCATAAAACTCTGTAGTATGAGCGCCATGGCATCCTGGAGGAAGATCCATCATAGTTACAACCACTTCATGTTTTAGCCCATGATGAGAGATTCTCTCTCCAGAGTATTTTAGATTTTCAACATCATTAAGAGCATCAAAGTTTCTAATAGTTGTAGTTCCATGTTTTTTAAACATTTTTGCATGAAGGTCTATTAGCTCTTTAGATCCAGTATCTAGCATAACTGTGTTTACACCACGAGCTAGAGTTTGAAGGTTTGCATCTGGACCTACGATTTGGCGAAATTTATCCATCATAAGAAATGCATCTTCTCTTAAATAGAAGTACAAAGATTGGAATCTTGCACCTCCACCAAATTCAAAGTGGTTAATCCCTGCTCTTTTGGCTGCCTCGACCGCTGGAAAAAAATCATCCATCAGAACTCGACCCCCAAATACGGACTGGAAACCATCTCTAAATGTTGTATCCATTACATCTATATACTTTTTACTCATTCTAATCCTTAACCTTGTCTATGGTGAGAAATTGCGGCACTAATGGCGGCAATGATTTTTTTATTATCTTTTTGATTTGGCGTTTGTGATTCTAAATTTGCAGCTGATGGTTCAGGGAAAAACTTATGAAGTACAGTTGACATAAGATTCATTAACACAATTAGTGTGATTAGAAAGAGAAAAACGGTACCCATTCCTAAAGCCATAAATTTAAAACCCTCTAATATGAGGTTAGTTTCCATAAATCTACCTTTGTAATTACAATTTAGCACGAAAAGTATAGTGTAAAGATGTTTAAATAAAGTTTTGTCTTCTTTCATACTTTTTCAAACTAGCACTATTGTTACCTTTTGATTATATAATTGCCTCAAAATTCAATCCCAAAGTGATGAAATGATAAAAAACAGTGTAAAAAAGTTCGGATATATTAACACAATAGAGGGCTATTCTTACCTTCTTTTACTCTTTGTAGCAATGCCTATGAAGTACTTGCTAGGCATTGCAGTGGCGGTTAAAATCGTAGGTATGATTCACGGTATTTTATTTATAATTTTTTGTGCTTTGCTTATAAAAGCGTGGGAAGAGACAAAGTGGCCATTTAGTGAGAGTTTGATTTTTTTCATAGCGTCACTTCTCCCTTTTGGTACTTTTTTTACAAAAAAAAGAATAAAATCTTATGAACCTCTTAGCAAGAAATAAAATTTAATTTACTTTGGTATTGTAACTTTTGGTTCGCTAAAGAAGTAGCCTTGGGAGTAATCAATATCAAGCTCAATTACTTTATTTAATATTTGCTCATTTTCTACAAACTCTGCAATTGTTTTTATTCCCATCTTTTTGGCAAAATCTACAATTGTAGTAACAACAACTTGCGCTTGAGTATTTGTATCAATCTCTTTAATTAGCGATCCATCAATTTTTATGTAATCTGGGCTTAATCTCATCAAATAAACAAAGTTGCTATATCCTGTTCCAAAATCATCAATTGCGATTTTACAACCAAAACTTTTTACTATATTTAAAAACCTTAAAACCTCTTCAAAATTCTCAATTGATTCAGATTCAACTATCTCAAAAACTACTCTTGAGCCAAAATCATATTTATTTAAAATAGCAACTATAAAATACTCTATTTCTTTATTTAAAATATCTTCAATTGTTAAATTTAGTGAGAATTCTAGATTATTATCTTTAAATATTTCAAAAGTTTTTTCTATCATAGTTTTTGTTATCGTGGGGTAATGCTTTGTCTTTTTCGATATTTCTAAAAAGAGAGATGGTGAGATTAATCTATCTTTAACTCTCAATCTAACAAGTGACTCATATTTTTCTGCAATTTTGTTTTTATTATTTACTATCGGCTGATAAACAGGGACAAAACAATCATCTAGGATCGCTTGCTTTATCTTTTTTGTCCAAAAAATATTGTTTTCATACTCTTTATTTAAAGAAATTTCTTCTATAAATAATACAATATTTTCATTACCTCTAATTGCAATTTGCAATGCCATATCAGCAGTTGTTAAAATCTCACTTTTATCTTCAAAAGATATTCCTGTAGTAAAGTTAAAACTTAAATATTCTTCATTAATTTTAACTCTTATCTCATCCAAATTTTTCAATAATTGGCTAATATTGTTTGTAAATTCTTCTTTATCTATATCTGGATTAAATAAAACATATCTGTCACCTTGAATATGATAAACATTTGTAGTTTTACTTTTTACAAGATTTGATAAATTTATCCCTATTTGTTTGACTATATGGTCACCAAGCTTATATCCATAAAAATCATTTAGCTCTGAAAAATCATCTATTTTTACAATTGCTAGTGCTGGATTTTTACTACTATTGATATCATTAATTAACTTATATCTATTTCCAAGATCTGTTAAAACATCGGTTGTAGCTATAGTTTTAAGCTGTTCTTGTTGCCTTTTAATCGCTTTTTGCATAGTTGACATTGCGGTTGAGAGTTTTGATGTTTCATCATTAGTTTTAGGAATTGTTATCTCCTTAGTAAAGTTACCCCTTGCTATATCAACTGTCAACTTTGTTAATTCTCTTAGTGGCTCAGTGACCCTTCTTGAAGCAAGAATCATCGTAAAAACCAATAAAAATGAACCTACTATTGCTAATAATATAGAAATAATTGCCATTTTATGTAATGTTGAAAAAAGTTCATCTTCTGGAAAAACTATCGCTAGGGTAAAATCCGTATTGACTATAGGTACATAGATAAACCAAAAATCATCAACTTCTATCATCTGGTTGAGAGTAGCAAACTCTTTATCATAGGTTTTCATCACAAGTGAATTATCTGGATGTGATAAGATTTTATTCTCTTTAGAGAGTAGAAATGCGTACCCAGACTCAAGTACAGAGATAGATGAAACCATCTCCTGAATCTTTTGCAAAGATAAGTCAATAGTCAATATTGCTAGAAGTTCATCATTATAAAAAACTGGGTTACTATATGTTGACATCAAAACATTCCCACCACCTTCATCAAAATATGGTTCACTCCATATTGGTTTTTCAAGCTCTACTGGGATTTTATACCAAGGTTTTGTAATATAATTATAATTTTCTGAAGCTAGATCACTATATAAAATAGAGTCTGCTTTTTTATAAAAATATGGTGAAAAAAGCGGCATCTCTGAATTTTTAGGCTTAAATGCAAGTGTTGAACCAAAAAAAGACTCTCCATATCTTAGAAGCTTTGTTAACCTGTTTTCTATATTTTCTTTACTAAAATCACCCTCTTCAAGAAGACGTTTTAAACCAGAAGATGCCACCTCGGCGCTAGAAATAAGAGACTCTATTTCGAATCTACTGTTTTTTTCAATTAGTTTTGCTTTTTGTGTAGCTTCCATAAGAAGTTCTTTTTTTAAAAAGAAGTAGTTAACACTCCCTGTCAGAAGCAGAACAAAAAGAGCAACACAAACAGAGGTAAATGCAAATCGGATAGAGATACTATTCATAAATTAAACCTTTTATATTGTTATTGAAAGCATAACAAAACTTCATCAAAAATATAGAATGTTATATAGATTTGTGATATATAGTAACAAAAGAAATGTTTTGATAAAATACACTTTAAATTTAATATTTATGGAGGGACTATGATAGCAGGAATGCATGAGCAAGACTTTGTAGCCTATTTGATTTTTGGTCTGAGCTTAAACTTTTTGTTCTCTATACTTTTTGGAATATATCTTAGTAAAAATATTGGAATACAAGAGATGATGATGTCAAAAGGAGATAAAGAGCAGTCTTTGCTTGTAAGCTTGAGCCTTTTTATTCCCTTTGCAAAGATGCTCATTACTCTCTATAGAGTGGCAATTTTACAGATCTACTTCTTAAACAAAGGCTACTCCCATAAAGAGTTTTGGATATATATGACAAACAAACAGAGCTAGGCCTATTCATAAAGCTTAGCTGCACATATCTCAAAAATTTCTTCCGTCCATAGACCCTTTTTATCTAGCCTCGCTCTTCTTTGGGCTGTATTGAAGTCATCTTTAAACTCTTCATCATCAAAAAGAGGTTTAACTATGGCTAAACCCTTGGCTAAAAGTAGCTCTGAGAGAGTCATCTGCCCTTTTGCGTACAAAACACATTCACCTCTTTCTTTTGGTCTTATATGATATCTCTGCTGCACTTTTAAGAGTCTTTGAGCAAAATATCTAAGGTCTGGATATTTAGCGTAGATGTTTATTATCATCTCTCTACAAACTGAATTATCCTCAGAAATCTCATATAGTCTCTCTAGCGTCAAAACACCGTAAGGGCTGCATGTTAAATTGAATTTTGATATATTGAAGGATTGCATCTCATTTGAGTGTACCGAAGTTAAGATGCCAAGCAGTGGTTCTTTGGCATCTAGCGAGAAAGCAAGCAAAAGTGATGAGAGTAAAATCTGTGTCTTTTTTAGCATATGTAATTTTAACATGATATAATTTAAAATTCTTACCACATTCTATAAAGGTGCAAAACTATATGCAAGATTTTCAACTAAAACTCATCCTAAGTATTTTGGGTGGGGTAGTTTTTTCATTTATTTTTATAATCTTAGCTTTTGCACTTCCACTAGACGATAAAAATCCAACCTATATAAAGAAACCTCAAGGTTTGCTTGAAAAAGTCTCCGATTCAGTAAAGAGAAAATAGTGAGTGCTAAAATGCACTCACATTTTTGAAGATTATATAGCTTTAGAGATTATTCTATTTAATCTTACGATAAAATCTGCCGTATCATCAAGTTCTACACCATCAAATAGTTTTGCTTGGTCAAGCAGAACATGCGCCGCATCATTTATAAGATTTTGATCCGCTGAATCTTTTAATTTCATAAGAAGCTCATGCTTTGGATTTATCTGTAAGATTGGAGCAGGTGCTGGTGCCCCTGTATCTTGTCCCATCTGTTTCATCATTTGAGCCATCATATAAGCTGGATCTTCTTTATCTACTTTTAGTTTAACAGGAGAATCTACCAAATCAGATGTAGTCTCAACTGATTTAACAGCATCACCAAGAGCAGCTTTAAACTCTTTTGCTAAACCTTCAAAAGATTTTGCAACCTCTTCTTGCTCTTTTTTCTCATCTTCACTCTCATCAAACTTAGCATCTGCTACTGATACAAGTTTATAATCTTTATACTCAGTAACCATTGGGAAGATGATAGTATCTACCTCTTCATTTAACACTAAAACATCGATGCCACGAGACTTAAACTTCTCTAGTGCTGGAGAAGCTTTTAGCATTGAGAGTGATGTTTTTCCTGTAATGTAGTAGATCTCTTTTTTACTTTCATCTATATTTTTAACAAAATCTTCTATCATAACTTTTTCGCTAGAGTTTAGAGTGTTAAACTTCATAAGCTCTAAGATTTTCTCACGATTTGAGAAGTCACTATAGAGACCCTCTTTTAAAACATTTCCAAATTCACTAAAGAACTCTTCATATTTTTTAGGATCTTTTTTAGCCATTTTTGCTAGTTCTGAGAGAACCTTTTTCACTGAGGCATTTTTGATTTTGTTCATAACTGCGTTTGATTGTAAAATCTCACGAGAAACATTTAACGGAAGGTCTTTAGAGTCAATCACACCACGTAAAAATCTAAGATAAGTTGGCATTAGCTCTTTTTCGTCATCTGTGATAAAAACACGATTGATATAGAGTTTGATGCCAGTTTGATAGTCAACTCTATACATATCCATAGGCGCTTTGCTTGGGATATAAAAGAGTGTAGTGTACTCTATAGCGCCCTCTGCTTTGTTGTGCATCCATGCTAATGGCTCTTCTGAAGAGTGAGCTATTGAGCTATAAAAATCTTTATACTCTTCATCTTTTATCTCACTTTTTGAGATAGTCCACAGTGCATTTGCACGGTTAATCTGAGTATTTTCTATCTCTGTGCGTGATGGTTCTGTCTCTTTACCATCATCATCTGTAACTGCAGCAATATACTTCTCTTTATCCATAAAAATAGGAAATGGGATGTGGTTAGAGTACTTTTTGATAATACTCTCAACTCTATGCGTCTCTAAAAACTCATCTTCATCATCATTTAGGTGCATTACTATAGTAGTTCCGTGAGTCTCTCTTGAAGCTTTTTCTATCTCAAACTCGCCATCACCTGCACTTGTCCATAAAAACGCTTGCGTCTCACCTGCTTTTTTAGTAGTAACTTCTACTTTAGATGCAACCATAAAACAAGCATAAAAACCAACACCAAACTGACCTATAAGATTGGAGTCTTTCTTCTGATCTCCAGTTAGATTTTCTAAAAATGCTTTTGTTCCAGACTTAGCAATAGTTCCTAAGTTGTTCATCAAATCTTCTTCATTCATACCGATACCAGAGTCTTTGATAGTAAGAGTTTTTGCTTCTTTATCAGCTATGATATCGATTCTAGGAGCAAAAGTAACTCCCTTGTACTTCTCATCTGTTAAAACCAACATATTTAGTTTATCAAGTGCATCTGATGCGTTTGAGACAAGCTCACGAAGAAAAATCTCTTTGTTTGAATATAGTGAGTGTATCATTAAGTTTAGTATTTGATTTGCTTCTGTTTGAAACTGATGTTTTGCCATCTTAAATGTCCTTTTTTTAGATTTTTAGTATCTTATCGAAAAAAAGTTAATAGTTACAAATAATATCAAAAAGCTTTAGTCCATGTGACTCATCTATTTTTAGTCTCTTAGCATTTCGTAGAGTTTAGATAGTTTGGATATAATTGAACCATCTGAATTAATCTATAAATCTAGCTTCCGCTTCAAGCACGGAGTGGCGGGATACAAGGCATAAAAGTGAATCATGAGATCTTAGAGATGCTAGAACCAACACCAAAACTAAGCTCAAAAAAGTGTAAACTCATCTCTTTACTTATAAGAGTTTTTTTACAGTTTGGCATATATATCATTGCTCTTCTTGTTTGGTATTTGCAAGATTATTTTATGGCTATAGCATCTTTAATAGCTGCATATTTAGTTATGGGCATCATCCGTTCTAAAGTTAGAAACAGCGTTATACCTCCAAAGCAAAGAGAGCATCAGTATAGTGACAAAGAGATAGCTGACTGGTATGTTGCAAGAGAGTTTTGCTTTGAGCCAAGTAAAAAAGAGCTAGAGGTTTTATAAAACTATGTTTATAAAAAAGTTTGAGCTACTTTTCTTGGGCATCATCATCCTTGCATCCCTAGTCTTAGCAAAAAACTACTATGATGACTATAACTTTAAAAACAATGACATCCCTCAAAGCTACAAAGACCGCATTATACAAAAGGAGCGAGAGGTACTCTCTTTGATGCAAAAAAACTACGGTTTTAGTTTTAGGGTTCCTCTTATTGTTACAGATGAGTTTAAAGGTATGCTCTACGGTCTCACTTCTTATGCAAATGGTGAGATAAAAATCTACCTAAATAAAAAAGTGATGCAAGAGAGTATGGATTATATGGTAGATAGCGTTATAGCTCACGAATACGCTCACGCACTTATGTTTAAGCTACAAAACTTCAAACGAGGTGATGGTCACTCAAAAGAGTGGCAAGAAGCGTGTGTGAAGCTCGGCGGTGTTAAGTGTGAGCAGTATGTAAACTCTCACGATGTAATAATGGGAAAATTGCCTTTTTAAATATTTGCATGCAAGACTTAACCTCTTTAGCGATATAGTCCAACTTTAAGATGCTAATATATATGGAGAAAATATGAAAAAAATCATTATCACTTTTGTTGTTTTTTTACTATTGTTACAACTAATCCCACTAGAAAAAACAAACCCACCAATCGACTCACAGCATAGACTAAACACAGATGCAAGCGTGATGAAAATTTTAAAAAAAAGTTGTTATGATTGCCACTCAAATGAGACAAAATGGCCTCTCTACGCTTCCATAGCTCCATTTTCTTTTTTTGTAGCATCTCATGTCGATGATGGACGCAAAGCTCTAAACTTCTCAAACTACAACAATATAGACTCAAAAACAAAGGAAAAGCGTCTAAATAGAGCCATCACAACCATAAAAAATGAACGGATGGCACTTCCAAGTTATCGCTTTATCCACGAAAAAGCAAATCTATCTAAAGAAGAAAACGAACTACTCATAGCATGGCTAGAAGAAGAGATAAGGGTGCTTACAAATTAAAAAAAAGCAAAAAAAGATATAATCTAAATCTATCTATCTATAAAACCTACTTTAACTGCACTTTTATTTTATTTTACTACTATATATGCGGTTATTTAGGTATTATTTTCTTATTAAACAAAATACAGCAAAAAGAAAAAATATGAAATTTTTAATACTGTTTTTACTACTTTTCTCACTCTCATGGGCTGGACCGATTGTAAATATAGATTCAGATAAATTCAATATTACGAATTTTGAACTAAGCTATTTTATTGATACTACTAATGAAGTAAAATTTGAGGATATTAAATCCATAGAGTTCAAACAAGGCTCTAGTAAAGACTCTTTAGGTGTTAAAGTCAAAAATGTTTGGATTAAAATAAAGTTTTTCAATACAACTGATAAACAACAAACTCTTTTTTTACATCAGGATTTAGCATACAAATACTCAAGTTTAGATTATTTTGAAGTAGATGGCAGAGATGAACTTATAGATAGCCTTACAATCGCTCCATATGGTCAGCAAGCCAAAGAGCAACTAAATGGTGCAGATGCAATCTACAAATTTACCCTAAATCCAAGTGAGTATAAAACAATATATGTGCATCAAAAAACTCCAGCATATCATTTTTACAAGTTTTTAATATTTTCTGAGAAAGAGTCTATTAGCTACTTGATATATGAAAAAGTAGATGCCGTGCTGATATCTGGACTACTTTTGGCTTTAGCTCTATACAACTTACTTATTTTTATATCTTCTAGGTATAAAGAGTATCTCTACTACTCTCTATATCTTATCTCTTCAACTCTGTGGATTTTTTATGTCTATGGTTCACTAGCACACTATTTTGAAATTTATGGTTCCGCTCCCGCTAGATTTAACTTTGGCATAATGATAGCTCCAATCTTTTTAGCACTATTTATTAAAACCCTATTTAGAACAAAAGAAAATTATAAGTTTGAAAACAGGCTCCTATCTAGCATCATAGTTATCTCCTTATCAAACTGCATCTATGGACTCATAAATTTTACTAGTGCACTAGAGATTATGATTCTATCGCCTAGTTATGCCCTTGTTATTTTTATGTGGATTAGTATTAGTCTCTACATAAAAGGTGATAAACTCATAAAAATATTTCTTTTTGCACATACATTTTATTTGATTTTTAGTGTTTATGCTCTTCTGTATTTTATGGGTTTTGTAGATTCTAACTATATCTCATCACATGGTACAAGTATTGGTCTTGTCATCGAAGCCTTTTTACTCTCTTACTTAGTTGCATATAAATTTAGACTAATGGAAGAGGAGAAAGAGGAAGAAAAACTTAAGCAGATAGAGTTAAAACTCTTAGCATCTACTGACCCAATGACTAAGCTGTACAACAGAAGATATTTCACTGAGATATCTAAGAAAGTTTTAGATATCTCTAAAAGAGAGAGAAAAAATCTCTCTATTCTTATGATAGATATCGATAGATTTAAAAGAGTAAACGACACTTTTGGACATCAGTTTGGTGATGAAGTACTGATAAACTTATCACGACTTCTACTTGAGAGTCAAAGAAAAAGTGATATAGTTTGTAGATACGGGGGCGAAGAGTTTGTTATATTACTGCCAAATACTGGACTCGAAGATGCCACAATTTTAGCCGAAAAATTACGCATCTTAGTAGAAGAATTGACTCTAGTTTCTCCCAAAAATGAAGGGTTTAACTTTACAGTAAGTATAGGCGTAGCTCAAATAGATGTAGAAAATGAAGAAAATGTTGAGCTAGCTTTAAAAAGAGCCGATGACGCTCTCTATATTGCAAAAAATAGTGGTAGAAATAGAGTTGCTGCTAAAGAGTAGATAAATATTTTAAAATCTCTTTGCTTGAACCTCTAAATTCTACTTGCTTAGAGCGTTTTTGAATTTGATAGTCATACATTGGATCATAATAATCGCTTAAAAGAGTCTTAATCCACTCTTTATGAGCTTCTAACGAGCCACTTCGCATCTGCTCTGTAAATGCGCCTTCAAAGCTCTTGCATACCTCTGTATGTCTTTGACTACCAAGCCTTCTCTCTATTCTATGCATAGCACCTAGCATCTCACTCTTCCACTGTTTTAAATCGCTAGTGTACATTTTTTGGGCCTCTACAACATACTCAGCAAAGGTTATCTCTATCCTCTCTTCTATGGGAGTTTGAAGTATGAGAAGAGGGGCTTGTGAAATATGTTTTGCTAAATTCTTCGGGATAAATAATCTTCCTACTCGATTACCCTCATCTTCAAAAACTAAATTTTTAAAGCCCTTATCAAGTTTTTGTATAAGTTCATAAGCCAGGCTATTTTCAAAATCTATCTGCGAAGGTTGTGGAGTAATTTTTTTGCCAAATGATGAACCTCTGTGGTTTGCTAAACCCTCAAGATCTATGGAGTTTTGTAGAGTCTTTAGAAGTATAGTTTTACCAGAACCTGTGTGGCCTCCAAGTATGATGGGCTTAAACCTTGTGCAAGACTCTTCTGTTTGCTCTAAAAGATAATTTCTAAAGGCTTTATATCCACCTTTGAGGCGTGTGATATCGCATCCTGCACTTTTAAGCCACTCTTGTGATATTTTAGAGCGTTGTCCACCTCTAAAACAAAAAAGTTTAGCATCTGGATTTTGTTTTATAAAATCCAACCAAGCATTAACGCGCTCTTCTTTTACAGCACCGCTCACAAGTTTATGCCCTAATTTTACGGCTTCATTATTGCCATATTTTTTATAGCAGATGCCTATCTCATGTCTCTCTTTATCATTTATAAGTGGCAGATTTATGGCATGAACAAATGTGCCTTTTTCAAACTCTATGGGAGCACGAACATCAATTAGCGGTGTAGAATTTAAAACTATAGACTTAAAATCACTACTGAGCATTGTTTATACTTTTACAAAAGACTATGGTCTTTATAGTCTTACCATTACTAAAAAATCTATTATTTTTGATAACCCAACCTCTACTCTTTTGTACAATCACATCACCACACATAATCTTCTTGTCGGCTCTAAAATCTTTGTATAGCTGTACTTTTCTATATTTTTCGTAGTACCCATATACAGCTAGTAAAAGAATGATTACAATGAAAAAACCAACTCCATACAAGAATGCTTTGTTATTTTTCATATGACATTATATCTTTTTTTAAAGCCTATGAATATCTAAGAATTGAAATTTTCTTTTTAAACTTGAGAAGACTTTTATGATTGAATGCTCTGAGGGATTATTATGTTGGATCCCAAATCAAGTTGAGGATGACGAGTGTACTGCCATTTGGTGCTTGAGGCGGAATCTAGTTTATGGATTAATCAGAGGGTTATTTATAAAAACGAAACTTTTACTTTGTGTTTATTGAAGCCTAAAGTCTTTGCATCTTTTTCTCCCTCTAAGAGCAACTTAAATTGCTCTTGAGTTATAACAGGAAGCTCTATCTCTCTTCCCATGATTTTTTCTATCTTTTTTTGTTCACCATCAAAAAGCGACAAATCACTCTCGCCTCTTACTATTAAAAAATCTGCACTACTATCTTTTGCTTCTATTAAAATATTGCCTGCAATCTTGCGAGAAAAATCTTTGTTTACAGCTCTAGAATACGGGGCTAAATCATCCTTAGATGAGTATAGTTTTATATAGTTTGCTTTGGATTTTTTTATAACCTCTGCGCATGACTCTCTGTTTAAACCCTCAAACTCAGCTATATTAAATCCATCAAAAAATTGAGTTATTTTTATATCTCCTTTTTCAACTCTTTGGTTTAAATCTACTTTTATTTTTGTAACTTTAGGTAACATTTCTAAAAGTGCATTTATCCTGTTTTCTTTACCTGCATCGTAGTTTAAAACCCTGTTTTTAAGTGAAGTGTGATACCAGATGCCATCATCAAAAGAGGAGATTTTCTTTATAATCTCATCTTTGTATTCTGGTTTTTGTTCAATAATGTCAGCAGCAATTAAAAGAGCATGGTCACCTATATAGTCTCTATCTATCTCATAAGTGTTTGAAGCAAAGTAGTCTAGCTCAAGATTTTTTGCATACTCATCCATCTCTTTTGGGGTAAGATACTCTTTAAAAAGAGCTATCTTTTGTAGATAATCTTTCTTATCAATCACCAAATCATTTAACGCTCTATATATACTCACAGGCTCAATTTTTAGTCTATCTGATGTTTTTTCTACTACATCTTTGATAAGTTCTCCTGCATCTACGAAGAGCCCGTTGATTTTTAGATTAAATTTAGGTGTATTTTCATAAGTAAACGCTTCAATGCTGTTTATCTCGTTTAGAAGTTCTAGGACAGTCTCGCTCTCTTTATACTTTAGTGCATAATTTTTGTAGTACGGTAGATAATCCACTTTTGAATCAAATTTAAATAACTCTATCTCTACTTCTTTCATTATTTTACTCTTCTTTTTAGTTTAGTTTATTTGCTATTATATAGAGACTCTTCTTTGCATTTAATTATATAGGCGAAATCAGTTAACTACCTAAAAACACTCTCTTATTTGCATCTCTTGTGATATCTGAGAAATTATCCAGATATTCTAGGTATGCTATAAGATACTTTCTACTTAAATCATACTTCTCTTTTAAGTTTGCGATATCTACATATCCATCTTTTTTTATAATGCTCTTCATCGCATCAACTATCATGCCAAGGCTTCTGTGGTGTATAAAAATGTTGTGTTGGAGTCTTATAACCTGTTTTTTTGCACAAAGTGTCTTTAATATATCATCGCCCATTTTTCTATCTAAGTCTAAATCATCGTAAATATTATAAGGAGCTGTAGGAGCAAGTGATTCTTTTTCAAGTCGCTCTAAAACAATGTTTAAGAGTGAGCTTGTAAAGTCCTCTTTTATCTGGCTACTTCTATAAAGATTTGCATCTTTAAGTAAAAAGCCCTCCTCTTCTAACTCATCTAAAACCACTTGAATAAAGCCCTCACTTGCCCACTTAAGGCGTAGTTTTATGGATGAGTTTGAAAGTAGTGCGTACTGGTTTTTAGTGTAGATGCTCTTTATGTTTTTATATATAAGCTCTTTTGTAGATAGCGGATATATAACTAACTCTTTTTCATCAACAAATGTATTTTTCAGCTCTTTTGTGGCTTGCAATGCATCAGCGTGTGAGAGTGCAAATCTTTGTGCTGAAGAGATTAAACCCAAGCCTTTTTTATGTACTTCGGTTAAAATCTCATAAGCTTTTGCTATATCTTTTTTATAGAGCGCCTCAAGCAGAAGAAGCTTTTGCTGTTTTTTCATCGGATCATTTATGGGGTTTAATACAACTCCACCAGCTACACTCTCATTCCCATCACGGATGATAATTTTTTCACCAAAGATACTAAAGATATCCTCATCACTCTTGATATTTGCATATCCGCTTTGAAGAGAGTCTTGTGAGTTATAGAGTAAAATCTTTGCATCTAGTCTTTTTGAACCAATATAGATAGAATAGTTTCTATTGTGATGAAGTGCCTTATCTGCAATACTTGAAAATGAGATATCTATGGATTTAAAACCTCTAAGATAACCTTTTTTACTGATGATAAAGCCTCTTTGCACACTCTTTGCATCCAAGCCACTTATATTTATAGCGGCTCTATTTGAGATGTTTGCCCTCTCTACGTTGGCATCGTGGACTTGTAGATTTTTAACCCTTATCTCTTTTTGCAAATCACAAATAAAAAGCTTCTCATCAACTGCTATGGGTTTACCTAAAACACTCCCAGTTACAACAGTTCCAGCACCCTTTAGGCTAAAAGCTCTATCAACATAGTATCTAAAGAAGTTCTCTTCTAGTTTTGAGCTAGCTTCAAGTCTAAAAAGCCTATCTCTTAAGTCTTCTATAGAGTTCTCATCAAAAACAGAGACGCCCATACTAAACTTTATGTCAAACTCATAGCTCTTTACAAACTCTTCTATATCTTTTAATTTTGCTTCTAGTTCATCAACGCTCACAAGATCTTTCTTACTCAATACCAAAACTGCATCTCTAACACCAAGGAGTTTTAAAATCTCAAGATGCTCTATAGTTTGTGGCTTAATTCCCTCAAACGCGCTCACAACAATAAGCACGCAGTCAAAACCAAAAGCCCCTGCTATCA
>JAVEST010000080.1:0-9306 GCA_034006465.1 Sulfurimonas sp.
TCAAAATCTCCACTCATTCCCATAGAACAAATAGTAGCCTCGTTAAGTGACTTATAAATCTCATAAGTTGTCTCAAAACTTTTTCTTATAACATCTATGTCTTGGCTATGAGCACCAATACTCATAACGCCTTTTAGATTTATATTTGGACACTCTTTTTTTATCATCTCATAAGATTCAGCTGCATCTTCTGGCATAAATCCATGCTTTGAATCTTCTTTTGCAGAGTTTATCTGCAAGAGCGCATCTAGAGTCATTTCTCTTGCTTGAAGCTTCTTTTGCAACTCATAAGCTAGTTCTAGACTATCGAGTCCATGGAAAAGAGCAGGGTTTATATCAAGCAGATTATTTATCTTATTTTTTTGAAGATTTCCTACAAAATGCCACTCTAGAGGCAAATCTTCAAGCTCAGTAGCCTTTGCTTTTAAATCTTGAACCTTGTTCTCACCAAAAGCTCTCTGCCCGATGCCATAAAGCTTCTCTATCTCATCGGAGGTAGAATACTTGCTAATAGCTACGATTTTAACTATATGATAGTCACTAACCCTAAGCCTAGCACCCTCAACCCTTCTAACAATATCATCTATATATATCTTGTACTCTTCTTGTGTCATCTATATCCTCTTGGAATAAAAAAATCAATTATTTTTAAATATTTTGTAAATATGATTTTATCTAAAAAAGATTATATATTTATAGCTTTTGCTTAAGATTTATCAACCCATCAATCTATTGATATCATTATAAAGTCCTAAACCCATAAGTGAAAATAGTACTACCCAGCCAGCTATGGTTAGTTTTATAAGGACGGCATCACTTGCTGCTCTTTTGAAGATGAGTTCATAGAGGTTAAACATGATATGCCCACCATCAAGTGCTGGGATGGGGAGAAGATTTAAAACTCCTAAGTTTACAGAGATAAGTGCTGCAAAAAAGAGTACACTCATCCAGCCAGCAGCTGTTGCATCTGAGGTTAGTTTTACTATACTTATGACACCGCCAAGCTCATTTGCTGGAACTTCTCCAACTATGAGTTTTTTTAGTCCTGTAAAGATAAGAGTAGATGCAAAGATTGTCTGCTCAGTTGCGTAGTTAAGAGTCTCAGATGCTGAGAGCTCAAGTTTATGTGAAATTCCAGCACTTCCTATACCTATCATCTTCTTTTGTACTACTTCATTAAACATATTTGTAGTCTCTTTGATGTTAGGTGTTAGTGTTTTAAACTCTATAAAACCATCCCTTATAATCTCCACATTTAAAGAGCCATCTGACCTCTCTATAAAGCCAGCCATCTCTTTCCACGAGCTTATCTCTACACCATCAATGCTTTTTATAGTGTCATTAGTTTTTAGTCCTGCTACCTCGGCAGGTGAGTCTTTTACAACTTCACCAATTACAGGCGAGAGGATATTTGGACCACCAAGAGCTATGAAAAAGTAGAGAAAAAAGGCTAGAACAAAGTTTGCAAGAGGACCAGCTAAGAGGATAAAAATCTTTTCTGATGGAGTCTTTACATTGTAACTATCAGCGTCATAACTCTTCTTAGTCGGATCTGAGTCGTCTTGTCCTTTCATACGAACATATCCGCCAAGTGGAATAGCTGAGATGCTCCACTCTGTCTGCCATTTTTTAAATGTAAGCATTCTCTTACCAAAGCCAATACTAAAGACTTCAACTGAGACGCCCATAGCCCTTGCTGCTGCGTAGTGACCAAGTTCATGAAAAAAGATAAGTAAAGATAAGACTAAAAGGGATACTAAGATACTCATGATATTTCACTCCCTAAAAGGGCTTTTCTAAAACCCCAAAGATATTCAAATCCAGAGTATAGTGTAAGTGCTACAGCTATCCAAAGTAAGGCATCTCCAAATGGCCAGTGCATAAGTAAAAAACCAATGGCTATCATCTGCGCTACGGTCTTTACTTTTCCAGCCCATGAAGCTTTTACATCAACTCCTTCGCTAACAGCTATAGTTCTGATACCAGTTATAAAAAGCTCACGAACTATAATGATGTAAATCGCCCAAGCAGATGCCTCACCTATCATCATAAGCCCTAAAAAAGCGGCCAGTGTTAGCATCTTATCAGCTAGTGGATCTAAAATGCCACCTAGTAGTGTCATCTGGTTCCACTCACGAGCGATATAGCCATCAAAAAAGTCAGTCGCAGATGCTAGAACAAACAAAAGTGAAGCAAAGTAGTAGTTCCATGAGATATGAAAGCCATTATCTGTAAAAATATCAGGATTTAAAATAACCCAAAACATCAAAGGAGCTAAAAGAATCCTAAGAGAGGCAAGGGCGTTTGGAAGATTTAACAAAAAAAGTCCTTAAAATTATAGTAGAGTGATTTTAGCTTTTTTTTGCTAAATTACGGCTCAAAGAATTTAAGCAAGTTATTTTTTAAACTATAGTAGTCCTCTTTTTAGCTCCAACAAGCCAGTAAGCCATCGCTAAACCAACTATAACAATACCAATAGTTAAGAGTTCATCAGCTTTTTCAGAGGATAAAGAATAGATTAGAACTTTTCTAATAAGCGCCGCCATGGCGAGCATAATAAATGCACCAATAGCAAAGCCTTTTCCTTGGAGATGATTTATCTCTTCATGGATAAGCTCTATCGCAGCCCAAAGAACAAGTAAACTTCCTAAGATGGTTAATATCCCCTTTTCTATACCAATATCTGAGAAAAACAGAAGGTAGATATCATAAACAAAAAGCCCAATAGCGAAAAAAGCAACAAGAGCTAGTGCCCCAGCTAAAAAGAAGTTTATATATGAGTTGAAATCTTTAAGTCCTGAGAGTATTGATTTCTCAAACTTTGAGAGAGATAAAAACTTACTAAGTTCTCCATCTCTATATGAACTTGTAAGTACATCAAGGTTCATATCTAAAATCTTCTCAACCGCTTTTATCTCTTTCATATGAAGCTCTTTATTTTCAAAGTTTTCTTCTATATTTTGGAGAATATAAGTCCTAACAAAGGTAAATGCCGAGTTTACATAGTGAGTTGGTAGTCCGATTCTTACATGGATTTCGCCTATGCTATATATGTACATAAAGTAAGTCATTTCATATTTGCCACAAAAAAGATTTACAAACCACTCTTTGATTTTTTTGCGGTGATTAGCGATAATTTCTTTGTTTTTTAGAAACTGTGCAGTCTTTCCAAAGCCCCATATATAGTCATAAAAGCCATCTATAAACTCTTCTGCTAAGAGTTCCATCCTAGGTTGTAGGTTCTCTAAAAGCTTAGCCTCTTCATCAGTAAATCTATAGTGAGCTTTTAGGTCTATATACTCTTTCATCTAGCTATCCTTTAGTGATTTATTTTTCTATTTAGTTGTGTCTCTATTGATGTTATTTTTGTTTGAAGTCTGTTTTTAGTGTTTTTTCTGATGTCAAATTTGAGTGAAGAATAAACTCTCTCGCAATCACTTAGCTGCTCATAAGCAAGTTCGATAATATCAAGTGCCTCTCTCATAGTCTCTGTCTCAACAACTGTCCCCATGGGAGTAAGTTTATAACTTACCCCTGACTTGTCTATAGCATCTATAACTCTACTAACATATGCCGAGACAGAAGAGCCATCACGACACTCATCAGAGGTAGGAAACATTGCAAATTCTAGTAAAACACTCATATAAAGCCTTAAGGATGTAGTTTTATACACAAAAAATAATTTATAGATTGTATCAAAAAAAACAAAATAGGTATATGAATAGTTCAACGTAACTTTAAATATTAGCAAACACTCTTACTTAAACGATTTAACAAATGCTCAGCCACTCTAAAAGAGTTAGCATAAATGGTCCAAGTATATGGAACGCTTCCTCCTGTTGGCATAAAACTCGCATCTGTTACATAGAGATTTTGAAGTTCATGTGCTTTGCAGTTTGCATCTAGTACTGATGTTTTTGGATCTCTTGCAAAGCGGCATCCACCTGCTACAAGATTTGGTGGTGGTGAAGATGAGATGCTCATAGATATATCGCTTGCACCCATCTTTTGTAAAACTTTTACCGCCTTATTTGCCAGATGAGTTCCTACTTTTATATCATGCGGATGTCCATATAGGTTTATCGCGCCTACTGGCATATCAAACTTGTCTTTAAGCTTATCATCCACGCTAACAAAACAGTAATCACTTGGAAGCCAGTCATTAAAAACCTCAAATGTTAAAACTCTTGAAGTTGTGAGATTTTTGCGAATCTTATCGCTTAATTTTTCTCCCCAGATAAGCTTGCCATTCTCATCATAAAACTCTTTTGTTGCACGAGATATGATGTTTGCATGTTCAAATAAAAAGTCAATTGTTCCACCTTTATATTTTTTCCCATTTTCATCATATTCGTACCAATCTTGCAAAGAGCGGTTAAAAAACAAGCCCGTTTGCATCAGCTCGTTTTGTTGCTTTTGCGTAAGTGACTCAAAAGTAAAGCGACCACTACCAACTCCGCCCGCTGAAAAAATAAGGTTTTTTCCAACTTGTCCACTATTGTTTGCTAAACCATTTGGAAAAAACTTATTTTTTGAATTTAGAAGTAGGCGAGAACTCTCTATCGCCTGAGCAGCTACAACAAAAATCTTAGCATCTACTACATGAGAGACTCTGTTTTTGTCATAATAGTGAGCCTTAGTTACTTTTTTATCATCGCTATCAAGTCTATATACAAAGGCTTCGGTGATTATTTTAGCACTGCATCTTTGTAAAAGTGCTGCTCTTGCACTCCCTTTTGCTCCTGTCGCACAGCCATAACTTCCACAAAAGTTTGAGTAGGAACAGCCTTGTCTGCCAAGCGCATTTAGAGGTAGGATCGCTCTTGGAGTTGGGATACTTTTATAAGCCAAACTCTTGCATGCTTCATCAAACCATTGCGTAGCGCCATTGACCGCTAGAGCAGGGTAGGGAAAATCTGAAGTGGAGCGAGGCTCTAAAAATCTGTGTTTTACTATCTTGCCTGAGACTCCAACAATCTTTTCTACTTTTGTATAGTAAGGTTCTAAATCTTCATAACTAATAGGCCAGTCAACAATATTTGCTCCATCAATCTCCCCATAAACAGATTTTAGTTTAAAATCATTTGGCTTCATTCTATGAAAAAAACCGCTCATAAGATTAGATGAACCTCCAACCATAGAGCCGTTCCAGAAGTTCCAATTGTACTTTCTTCCCTCGTAGCGCGTGATGGAGCCATCAGCATCTCTTTCGTTTATAACATGTTGTTCTTCTTTTAGAGGAGGAGTAAAGATTTCTCTTCTACAAACAGCTAACTCATCTTTGTTAAAATCATCTTCTTTGTAATCTTTTCCTTTTTCTAAAACTACAACATTAAAACCTGCATTTGAGAGCTCATAGGCTATAGGCGCACCTCCTGCTCCGCTTCCGATGATGCAAATATCATAAATCATAGATATGGCTCTTTTGGCTGAGGAAGCCCTGGGATGTGCTCTAGCCATTTCCAACCAGCGCCATCTCTATTGGCCCCATAAATAGGGTCGCTAAGAGTAGCTTCTACTATGTAAGTAAGCATCGTATATATCCAGTTATCTCCCCACCTCTGTTTTGAAATAATCTGGAGTATATTTTGCCGCTGAGATGAAGAGAGGTTTATATAAGGATGTTTGTAGTGAAGAATGGCTTCTTCATTGAGCCACTGCACGCCATTTCGCAAGAACTCTTTCTCATCATCTGCTACGCGGCTATGATGTAAAATGAGAGATAAATAAGAAGAACTATTGATACCCAACTCTTTTATACTTCCAAAGAGGTCCTCTTGAACCAAGGAAATAGTCTCTAAGAGTGAGGTTGCCCCAAAGAGTTCGCTCTTAGGCATAACCATTAGGGCAGTTGTAAAAAAAGTGTTTTTTAAAAAAGTTCTACGCGCTTTTAAAAACATTGGTGAATATGTATCACTTAAATAAAGACTCAAAAAATGACTCCTCTCATAAACAAAACCATCCTACTCGATTATAAAATTTCCATACCATTTCATAGAAAATTTATACTAATTTTTTTCACCAAATATCAATCTATCTAGACTAAATTTTCCTGCCCCATTTGTTACAAATATAAACAGAAATAACATATAGTAAAATGGAATTTCAAAACCATTATCTCCAGCTGAAAAACCATTTGGTAGATGCACAGTTACAATCGCCACAATCATAACAACAATAAGAGGTAAAGATATAAGGCGAGTGAACAGTCCCAATGTAAGTAAAACTACACCCAATGCTTCCGTACTTGCCGCCATATAGGCATTTAGTGTTGGAAATGGGATACCAAGTGAACCAAACCACCCAGAAATAGAGTCGATATCTTTCCATTTCGTCATTGCTGGTCCATAAAAACCATAAGCAATGGCTAGCCTAGCAAAGAGTAAAGAGAAAGGTTTAGCATATCCACTTAAACGGGAAAACTCCATATACATTTGTTTGAATTTCATAACAGACTCCTCATACTAATTGGACCATCTGATTAATCTATAAACTGGATTCTGCGTCAAGCACTAAATGGCGTGACACGCGTCATCCTGAACCTGATTCAGGATCCGATTTAATAATCCTTCAAAACATCCAATTAGAAGTAGTATATCAAATTTTTAAATATTTGTATCTATATAAGTTATATGCCAGTTTGATATGATTGAGGGTTTATCTAATGAAAAGGATAGCAAAAGTGCTTAGTAAATAGAAAAAGGTCTAAACTTTTATCTATTTAACATAAGCACTTTTTTAAGAATGATTATTTATTTCCGCCACACTTGCCAGTTTGTTTTGCAGCTTTTTTATCAGCACCGCACTTGCCAGAGCTCTTTGTAGCTTTCTTATCAGCACCGCACTTGCCAGAGCTCTTTGTATCTTTTTTAGCAGCGCCACACTTTCCATCAGCCTCAATGGGCTTTTTCATAGAACTTCCACATTTACCAGCACCACATTTCATACTCTCTGCACTTGCAGATGTTACACCAAGTCCTGTAAAAAGAGCAGCACCGAGCAAGAGAGCCGTTAGATTCATTTTTTTCATTTGATATCCTTATACCTTAAGTTGAGATAATTGTAGCACAAAAATTAGTAAAAATTATATGAGATATGTTATATTTTATATGCAAGAGTTGTAAGATGTCAAATATGTGAGGTTTTTTGAGTCTTTATATAAAGTAATACTTTAACTTAAACATCTCTACCTAAGTAGAGAGTCTATTTATTGAAAAGAGGTTCCACCATCTATGACGATAGTTTGTCCTGTTAGCCATGATGAAGAGTTTTCGCATAGAAAAAGACAAGCACCAGTGAGGTCAGTTGCATCTCCCATACGACTTAGCGGTGAGCGTCTTACAACTTCTGCTTTTACCTCTTCGTAGTTTGGAAATGCTTTTAGTGCATCTGTGTCGATTGGGCCACCGCTTACAGCATTTACTCGGATATTTTTCTCTCCAAGTTCAGCTGCAGCGTACTTAACCATAGTCTCAACTGCTGCTTTGTTTGTTCCATGACCTGAATAGTTTGGAGTATAGACTAAGTTACCAGTAGAACTCATACTTATGATACTTCCGCCACCAACTTTTTCCATTCTCTTTGCTGCTTCTTGAGCACCAACTACAAAAGCTTCAACTGTAGCTGTAAAAATATTACCAAGACCTTTTGGTTTTAGTCTCATAAAAGGAGCAAATCCACCAACAACAGCACGACCAGAGATGATAGCGTTTGATATAAAGTAGTCAAGTCTATCAAAGTCTTCATCAAACTCTTTATAAACATCTTTATATGTAAGTGGTTCTAAGATGTCTAGCTTATATGCACGAGATTTGATTCCATATTTACTCTGTATATCTGCAATAATCTCATTTGCAGTATCAGCACTAGATGCATAAGTAAACGCAACATCACAACCTTTTGCTGCAAAAGCGTAAACTATAGCCTTTCCGATGCCACGAGTCCCACCGCTTATAAAAAGAGTTTTACCTTTCATTACGCCATTCTCCTTTTTGCAGAAGTGAATTCTGTGAAAATTCCCCTCATAAAAGATTTATCTTTCTTCAGAAAAGCTTTGCCGTTGACAAGAAATATGTTTTTATGCATCTTAAAGTCCTTTGATATCATAGTTTTTCATGACTTTTTCTATCTTTTTCATGTTCTCTAAACTTGGAGCAACTAAAGGAAGTCTGTACTCTAGCGTCTCTATAAGCCCAGCTATAAACATAGCGGCTTTTATAGGAACTGGATTTGATTCGCAAAACATAACTTGGTTTAGTGGATAGAGTTTTTCATTTATAGCTCTTGCAGCCGCAAAGTCGCCACTTAGAGCTAGTCTTACAAGCTCACTCTTTAAGTCTGGCATCAAGTTTGAAGTTACCGAAGTAATCCCAGCCCCGCCACTTGCGAGGATAGGGTAGTCTATAGCATCATCGCCTGAAAATACTTTAAGTTCAGGGCAACGAGATAGAAGCTCAACCGTTCTCTCTAGGCTTCCACTTGCTTCTTTTACACCAAAGATGTTTTTACACTCATTAAAAAGGCGGATAGTAGTATCAGCACTTATATCAACTCCAGTTCTCCCTGGTACATTGTAGAGCATAAAAGGAACATCGCTTACACTATCAGCTATAGCTTTATAGTGTTGAAAAAGTCCCTCTTGAGATGGTTTGTTATAGTATGGGCTTACTGAAAAGATAGCATCTACACCACAATCTCGTGCACGTTTGGCAGTCATGATAGCCTCAGCTGTGGAGTTACTTCCAGCACCAGCTAGTACTCTAGTTCTAGTTCCTTTGCAGACTTCAACTGCGATTTCCATACATCTTATGTCTTCTTCGTAAGTAAGAGTAGCACTCTCTCCAGTAGTTCCAACAGGGCACACTGCGTCCATGCCGTTGTTGATTTGTCTTTTTATAAGTGCCGCATATGCTTGCTCATCAAGTTTACCGTTTTTAAATGGGGTTATTAACGCCGTTGAAGAACCAGTGATTATATTCATTTGTTGACCTTTAGTATAAAATCTTGCTAAGTTTTAAGTTTTATTTATAAAATTAGCTCAAGCAAGAGGGATTTTTATCTGTTTAATAATACAAAACTATATCAAAAAAGTGCTAAAGAATAGTTAAAAAGCTACTTTATATAGATGCATAAGCTTCGCACTGTGAGGCTTTTATACCAGAGTATGCTTTGTAAACCCCATCTACGAGGTTCATCGTGGAGAACGCCATTGGTTAGCGTTCCTAAAAACCTCGCTTCCAAAAGAGATGTATAGTTTTGAAGTTTCTGAGGTTTTTAAGAAGTGATGCTTTTATGAAGCTCGCAAGG
>JAVEST010000034.1:0-16765 GCA_034006465.1 Sulfurimonas sp.
GATACTTTTATGAAGTTCGCAAGGTTTTAGGAAGTGATACTTTTATGAAGCTCGCAAGGTTTTAGGAAGTGATACTTTTATGAAGCTCGCAAGGCTTTTGGAAGCGATGCTTTAGCTTCGCATTGTGAGGCTTTATCTATGCAAATACTCTTTAAAATATAGCTCTATCTTCTCTTTTGAAAATGAGCTTTCTTTGTCTCTTATGCGGTAGACTCTTTTGTAAAAGATATACTTTTCTATGATGTTCATAGTGTGGAACTTATCATAGATGCCAAGTAAGAAGTCACTTTTTATAGAGAGATTTTTAGCCTCAAGTGTGATAAAAATCTTGTGTAAATTGTCTATCTGCTCTATAGTATGAGGGTTTATATCTGAGTTTATGATGTAGTGAATCTCTTCAACACTAAAGTTTTTGCTGATGGACTTTGCATAGTACTCAAGAAGTACATTTATCTCTTTGTTTCGCTCTTTATTGTAGTCAGCGTGCTTTAGGTAGGCATAGAGCTTTGGTTTGCTTTTTTGCCAGTTGTAAAGTGTGTTGATTTGAACTTCAAATCTATCGCTTATCTCTCTATTGTTTAGCACAGTTTAGAGCCTTTTTTTCATCTAGTACATGGTAGGTTCCAGTTGCATAAGCGATGAGTGTATCTTTTGAGAATATCTCTATAGTTGCAAAGACAGTTCTTTTTGACTGATTTACAACTCTCGCTTCTGCTGTTAGGACTTCATCTCTAGCTGGTTTTAAGTAGTTTATCTTTATCTCAATAGTTACAGCACTAAAACCCTTCTCAAGCACAGAAACAGCAGCATACCAACCACAATGATCTGCTAGTGTAGCGATGGCTCCGCCGTGAACAACGCCAAAGTGCTGTTTGTGGTGAGGTAGGACATCAAAGCCTAGTTGAGCATATCCATCACCTAGGTCTAGGACTTCTCCACCGATAAACTTTAAAAAACCTATATCTTTTATATCTATATCTTGAGCTTTCATATTTGCCTTTTTTTAAATCTCACAAAGAAGATGAATGCCTGCTTTTTCAAGTGTTTTTATAGCATTTTCAAGCTCTATATCTGCTACTTTAAATATAAAAGCTCCTATCTCTGCGTTTGATATAGTATAAGTGTACTCTATGTTTATGTTTTGTTTAGCAAGTGCTTTTATAACAGAGTTAAAACTTCCAACATGGTCACCAATCTCTACAGCAAAAACATCTGTAAACCTAGAAGAAAAACCATTTTTCTCTAAAATCTCTTTGGCTCTTTGGCTATCATCTACTATGAGTCTAAGTATGCCAAAATCACTAGCATCTGAGAGGTTTATAGACTCTATAGAGATATGCTCAGATGCTAGAAGTGTAGTTATATCGCTTAACTCTCCCATTTTATTCTCAACAAAGATAGATAACTGTTTTATAATCTTTGACATTTTATATCCTTTTATCTACAACACGCACAGCTTTACCCATGCTTCTCTCTAGTGTTCTAGGCTCAACAAGCTTTACATTTGCGTTTATATAGAGGTTATTTGCTAGTGAGTGCTGTATGTCTTTTTTGATTTTTTCCATCTCAGCTACTGAGTCACTTAAAACTTCGTCGCTAACTTCTACTAAGATGTCTATCTTATCAAGGTGGCCCTTTTTATCTGCAATGATTTGGTAGTTTAGAGTTACTCCCTCAGTATTTGCTATAACATGCTCAACTTGTGATGGATAGACATTTACACCATTTACTATAATCATATCATCAACACGTCCAACGATGCTCTCCATGCGAACAAGAGTCCTTCCACAAGCACAAGGCGCGCGGTGAAGTGAAGTTATATCTCCAGTTCTATAGCGAATGATAGGAAGAGCTTGTTTTGTAAGTGAAGTTATCACTAACTCTCCACGCTCTCCATCTGGTAGTACTTTACCAGTTTTATAGTCAACTATCTCAGGGTAGAAATGGTCTTCATTTACATGTAAAAGCTTAGAGTGTTTGCAGTTTGAGCTAACACCTGGCCCAATTATCTCACTAAGCCCATAAACTTCATGGTAGTCTATGCCCCAAACACGAGAGACTTCCTCTTTTAGTCCATCACTAGTAGGTTCAGCTCCAAATACTCCAGATTTTAGTTTAAAATCTTTTAGATAACCACTGCCAGATTTCTTAGCTGTTTCATACATATGAAGTGCAAATGATGGAGTTGCTGCTAAGATAGTAGCGTTGAAGTCTTTCATAAGCATGATTTGTCTATCTGTAAAACCGCTTGAAGCAGGGATGGTAGTAGCTCCTATCTTTTTAGCGCCACTATCAAATCCAAGCCCACCAGTAAAGAGTCCATAACCATAAGCGTTATGCACCACATCTTCAGCTGTTGCTCCTGCCATTGTATAGACTCTAGCCATAACTTCATCCCAAACATCCATATCGCTTTGAGTATATCCTACAACTGTGGGCTTTCCTGTAGTTCCACTTGAACTGTGAACTCTTACAACTTCGCTCATAGGTACACAAAACAGACCAAAGGGATAGTGGTTTCTTAGATCTTGTTTTTTTGTAAAAGGTAGCTTTGCTATATCTTTAAGGGTTTTTATGTCCTTTGGAGCTATGCCTAACTCATCAAATTTCTCTTTATAAAAAGAAGTTAGCTCATAGACTCTCTCTAGTGTCTCTTTGAGTCTTTTTAGTTGAGTCTCTTCTATGGTCTCTCTTGGTGCACCCTCGATTTTGTTCCACATTATTTTGACTCCTTAGCATCTCTCATGGCTTGCTCTAGTATGACTATGTTTTGCTCTGCTACTTTTGGATTCATCTGAGTGATGGCATCTTTTACTTCTTGCACACTAAAAGGAAAGTTTTTGTCATGAATAAGGGCAAATCCTAACATATAAACATTTAGACCTTGAATAGGAAACTCCCCTTTTTCAGCCTTTTTAAAGGCATCTATCTTTGCAAAACCTTTAAAAGGGAGTTCTGGATACTTATCTTTATCTTTTGCATTTGTAACAAGTGTTCCATCAAGCTTTAAAAATGCAAGATTTCTTAAACCCTCATTTTTCTCTAGTGCTATCATAAGGTCTGCTTGATTTTTGTCTATTACTGGGTTTGTAAATTCGCCTATTTTAATGTCACAAGAGACAGATCCGCCCCTTTGGCTCATACCGTGGTTTTCAGTTCCCAAAAATGCGACATTGCGATTTCCTGCACAGATTGCTAAAACCTTAACTAAAAAAACAACACCTTGACCACCAAAGCCAGCTATTACGATCTGATATTTCATCTTAGTTACCTCTCTTTAAGTAGTCAAAATCTTGCACGAAGGCATCTGTTGGACAAACAACATCCAAGCATCCTCCACAACCAGCACACAAAAATGGATCTATCTCGATAACTCCATCATCGTTATAAGCCATTGGTGGACACTTATATATGGTAGTACATTGATCACAAGCGATACAAAGTTCAGGATCAACCTTAGCAAAGATATTTGGTATAAACTCAGGAGCTCTCTCTCTGTCTAAGATACAAAATTCACGAACCACTACAACAGTAGGTCCTATCGCATCAGCGTGTACCTTTTTTACCTCTCTAAAGAAGTCAACATTATCTTGCATCTCATAAGAGTAGTGATGCTCCATACAGTCGATTCCCATTCCCTCAACTATCTTTTTGATGTCGATGTTTTTGTTCTCTCTTGATGGTGTAGTTTGACGACCTGTCATGGCAATAGTAGAGTTATCTAAGATGACAAGTATAAATTTATGGTTTTGATAGACTGCATTTATAAGTGGCGCTATTCCAGAGTGAAAAAATGTTCCATCACCGATGGTTGCAACGACTGTTTTATCTGGGTCACTAAGAGCAAAACCACTAGCCATAGAGACACTAGCACCCATACACAAGATGCTATCAATTGCACCTTGTGCAATAGCTAGAGTGTAACAACCTATATCTGATGGATATATAGCTTTTTTCTTTTTAAACACTTTAGTGATGGCATAGTAAACATCACGGTGAGGACAACCAGGGCAGAGCGCAGGTGGACGAGCTTCTACTTCAAAGTTTAAGGCTGGAGGAGTTGCATAGATATTTTCTCCCTCATAAAGACCGATATTTTTAAATGCTTTTAAAATCTCCTCTTTGCTCATCTCGTCTATCTGATGGATGCTGTTTGTATTTTTACCATAAACATTAGGAGATGCTATCTGCTCTTCAACACATGGATACGGCTCTTCTACAACTAAAACTTTATCGTAAGACTTAAATCTATCTCTCATCTGCTCCACAGGAAGAGGGTAAGGCATAAGAACTTTTACAACATCAGCTTCAAGATTAAGATCACTTAGAGTCTCTTTAGCAAAGCCATAACCAGTTCCACTTGTGATGATTAGAACTTTGTTTTTACCCTCGCATTTGTCAAACTCTTTTTTTAGAAGGTTTTCCCAGTTATACTCTTTGATAACTTCCATGCGGTTTAGTTGCTCTTTTCCTTGAGGGAATCTATCTTTTCGTGGAACTGCTCCCCAGCGAGGAACATCTCTTTTAAACTCACCCTTGTTAGGTTTAAAGTTAGTCTCATCATCCATCTCGATGATTTCTCTAGCGTGACAAACACGCATAACAGGGCGAAGCATAACAGGGATCTGAAATTTTTCAGAGAGTTCAACTCCATACTTTGTAAGGTCATAAGCATCTTGAGGAGTTGCAGGGTCTAGAACTGGGATGCGTGCAAATTTTGCAAAAACACGGCTATCTTGTTCAGTTTGTGAAGAGTGAAAACCTGGATCATCAGCAGCGATAAGTAACATTCCGCCGAGATTACCAATATAAGCAGCACTCATAAGCGCATCACTCGCCACATTAAGGCCTACTTGCTTCATAGTTGCACAGGTTCTTCTGCCAGCTATCGCACCAGCGTAAGCTACCTCAAAACCAACCTTTTCATTAGTTCCCCACTCAGCATAAACATCTAAGTTTAGCTTGTGCTTTATCTTTTGAACCTCAGTTAGTATCTCACTTGATGGAGTACCGGGATATCCGCTAACCATATCAACATTTGCATGGATAAGTCCCCAAGCAATCGCATCGTTTCCCATTAGTGTCTGTTTCATAAAAGTCTCACTCTTTATAATTATTTATCTTCAGAAGATTTGTTCTTGTTAATCTACACAATAGTTATATAAATAAGGCTTAAATAAAGACTAAATTTTACAACTATTGAGATATATTAAAATTTATAATACGCAATTAAACGATATTCATCAAAACTAAGACTCTTAGTTGCCCCTAAATCTAACCAATCCTTAGTAAAACTAGCTCTAGCTTGAAGTTTAAACTCTTTTGTAACTTGATAAATCAAGTCAAAATCAACCTCTTTTGTCTTCCACTCATAACCACTTTGGTAGCCGTTGTACTTTCCAATATCATACTCAAAATACTTAACCATTGAGAGCAAATCTATACCAGTTAGAGGTTTAAAGTTGTAATCAATCCCTAACATATAAGAGGCTGTATCTCCTAAGTTAGCGTGCAGAGCACCTTGAGAGATGATAAAAGGGTTAGCACCTCCAAGAGCGTTTACGATGCCACCGTCTAAAACACTTCCTTTTGATGCTGGAGTATTTACATAACGCAAATCTATGCCTAAACCATTGTCTAGCGAAGCCTTTAACATCGCTCCATATTGGCTTGCATCTACATCTTTATCTTTGCCTGTTGTGTTAAAAGCTTTTCCAAGTAGGTTGTCCCCAACATCATCTTGTTTTGTGTAAAACACAGATGCAAAGGTGTTAAAAACACTTAGTCTACCTTTGTAGCTAGCCTTTGCTACTATTATGTTCATAATATCGTGGATATATTGATCCCAGATTTCTAATTTTATGCCATCAAATCCTGTGTAAGTTGCATTTAGATAAGTCATTCCAGCTGTGCTTTTTTGGTTGGTTTTTCCAAGATAGACATCAGAGATGCTAGTAAATTCTCCCGCCTCATAACCAGGTCCAAAACCATAGAGTAGGCTAAGTCTAGCATTTGCATTTGTTGGATCTAGCGTAGAGTTAGGAACTGGAACTGAGTTTGCAAAACCATTTGTTTGAACTTTTGTTATGTGACCTAGCTCTAGTGTTGTATCGCTTATGTTGGAGTTTTTTACAACTACTCCCTCGAAGGTGTTTGGTAGCATCCTAAAGTTATTTGGAGCGGCAAAAGGTGTGTTGATACTTTGTCGTCCTACTCTTATAGAAGTTTTATCAAAACCATAGCTTATATAAGCCTCGCCTAGTACACTATAGCCCTTGCCATCAGAACCAAAAGGAGTGTTGTCGTTTTTATCAGGATTGCTAGATTTTTTATCTATCTTGTTTGTTGTGTAAAATGTAGCACCAGCATCAAAACCATAGTAAGAGCCAGTCTGATAACCTAGATGCCCACCAACAGAGAGCCCATCGCGAGTATATTTTGAAGGAGTTCTAGCAAAACCACTTCCCCAATCATAAGTACGGTTGATATAAAAAGACTTTAGTTCCCCCTGAACCTTACCCTCTTTAAACGCCTCTTCAAGCGTATCTGCTGAAGTAAAGGTAGTTAAACCTAAAATTGTAGCTAGTACTAAACTTCTTTTTTTCATGTAATTTTCCCTTTTTTATTTATAGTTTGAACAAGTCCAAATTAGTCATTAAAACATCTGTCTAGGTGTTTTTTATCCATCTTTTTAGTCATCATAGATACTACAATAGCTGTGATGATGGAGAGTGGTAGAGCAACTACCAGCGCATCTACAAAGATGATATCTCCACTTAAGAGTGAGTCTTTGCCAAAGATAGCTTTTGCAAGACCTAGTGATTTTGCTTCTTTAAAGTGAACAAAAAGTAGCCAAAAACTAGACACTACTAAGCCAACTATCATAGAAGAGATAGCTCCCGCTTTTGTCATGCCTCTAAAGAAGAGTCCACCTACAAAACTTGGTAGAAAAACACTAGCACAAAGAGCAAAGAAGATAGCAGTAGAGCGCGCTATAATGGCTGGCTCATCATCAAAAGCGTAAGCTAGAGTGACTGAGAAGATTATCATCACAACAACGCCAAGTCTTGTAACCATAACAGAGTCATAATCTTTTTTAGTAATCTGCTCAAAAAAGTCACGCCCAACTGCCGTTCCCATAGTGTGAAACTGTGAGGAGAGTGTGCTCATTGCAGCTGAGATTAGGGCAAAAAGAAATACAAAAGCAAACCACTTTGGCATCGCTGTGTTTATGAAGTGTGGTATCACTTTCTCAACAGACCCAGCACTTTGAAGTGCATTTTTCCCCTCGTTAAACTCAAAGTACCAAGCGTTTGAGAGAGCACCGACTATAAAGATGATGCCAGTCATTGCAAGTATAAAGATAGAGCCAATAAGAACGGCACGGTTTAACTCTTGCTTAGATTTGACCGTCATAAATCTAACTATAAGCTGTGGTTGAGCCAAAACACCGATACCCACACCCATAGTGATAGTTGTAATTACAAAGAGCCAGCCCTTACTTAAAAACTGTGGCATAGAGTTCCAGCCCTCAAATCCCCAAAGTAAAGAGAGCTTCATCATAAAGTCAGGCGAACCTGGTGCAAACTCATTTATACTCTTAGAAGCGAGATGATCCACAACAGTTACTTGCCAAACATTTTCAAGCTTAGAAAACGCCGATACTACTCCGCCTAAAGAGTCAAAGGTAACGACTACAAGGATAATCATAGCGATAAACATGATGCTCCCTTGAAGTGCATCTGTTAGCATTACACCTTTGAGTCCACCAGCGATTACATAAGCGGTTATGATGATGGAAAACACCATCAAAGACATATGATAATCTGTACCAAAGTAAAGTGCTATAAACTGAGTTCCACCGATTAGCACTGCTGTAGCGTAGAGTGGCATAAATAGTAGAATGATAAGAGCGCCAAAGATTTGGATGAACTTAGAGTCAAATCTCTTAGCAAGAAGTTCAGGAAAAGTGTGAGCGTTGAGTCTGTAACCCATTTTTCTTGTAGGATTTCCTAAAAAAACAAAGGCTATAAAGATACCTATGAAGATATTAAAAACCGTAAGCCAAAGAAGAGAGTTACCAAGCCAAGCAGCAACCCCGCCAAAACCGACGATGGCAGCTGTAGAGATAAAAGTAGCCCCATAACTAAGCGCCATAATAAAAGGATGGGTATCACGCCCAGCTACAAGATAGTCAGTAGTACTTTTTGTCTGTTTATAACCTCTAAAACCTAAATATCCTAAAACCGCAAGATACAAGATGATAATGATGTTTTCAAACATTCCAGTCATAGTTCATCCTCTATCTCTTTTTCAGTTTTATTCCAATCTTTTACAAATTCTGGAGGAGAAACATAAGCATCCTTATTCCAGTTTATAGCTCCATAAATCACACTAATGATAGTGCTTATAATCATAAGAACAAATGCCAAACCAACCCCAAAATCAAAATACTCCATCAAATCTCCTAATTATTTGCATATTCTTACAATTATTTGAATTTTAAATAACTATATTTTAATTATTGGAATTTATATATGGTTATTTTAAAATTACTTCAATTATTGCAAAGCTAAGCATAAATTAATATTAAACTATTATAAAAAGTTATAGAAATTTTTTAATTTGTTTTTAAAGGAACGTATTTTATAAAAGAAAAACTTATAGTATTTAGATATTATTAGAACAAAAGGCTTAAAATATGAAAATATATGATTTAATTATAATTGGAGGTGGAAGAGCCTCTAGTTTAGCTGCAAAAGCTGGTAAATTAGGTAAAAGGGTTGCTCTGATTGAAAAGTCTAAGCTTGGAGGTACCTGTGCAAATAGAGGTTGTGTTCCTTCAAAGCTTTTAGTGGGCTATGCTGATGTTTTGCGGAGTATAAAAGAGTCACAAAGACACTATATAAAAAGCACTATTAATCATATTGATATTGCAAAGATATTTAAAGAAAATAATGAATATATTGCTGGTGTTGATGAAGGCTATAAAGCTATGTTAAATGAAAATGTAGAACTCTTTAGAGGTATAGGTTCTTTTGTCTCAGATAGTATAGTGGAAGTTAATGGTGTAAAATTAACAGCACCTAAAATAGTCATTGCAACAGGAGCAAAACCTAAAGAGCCACCTTTTAAAGATGCTTGGAGTAGTGATGATATCTTTCCTCTAAAGAAAATTCCAAGCTCTATTACAATCGTGGGCGCTGGACTTATTGCTTGTGAGTTAGCAAATGTGTTTGATGCTTTGGGTGTAAAAACAAAACTCTTAGTAAGGGGAGAAACACTTCTCTCAAATGAAGATGAGGATATATCTAAAGTATTTAAGCAAGAGTTTTCTAAAAAGATTGATATAGAGTTTAACACAACGATAAAAGATGCAATATATAGTGACTCTTTTTTTGACATAACACTTGAAGATAAAGCTGGTAAAACTAAAAAACACACCTCTGAAGCTCTGCTCTATGCAATTGGAAGAGAATCAAATGCAAAAACTTTAAACTTACAAAATACTCACATTACTTTAGATAAGAGAGGCTTTATAAAAAGAGATAAGTTTTTTCAAACAGATGCTAAAGGTGTCTATGTCGCAGGAGATGCAGCAGGGGAGTATATGTTACAACATGCCGCATCTTTTGAGATGAATCATCTTTATAAATACCTATTTGAAGATAAAAAAGAGCCTTTGAAATTTAAATATATGCCACACTCTGTTTTTACAGATCCTGAGATTGCAAGTGTAGGTATAAGTGAGAAAGAAGCAAAAGATAAAGGTTTAGATGCGGTAGTATCAAAAACAGATTGGTTAGCAAGTGCAAAAGCAGAGTCAATGAAGCTAAAATATCCTTTTACAAAATTTATTGTAGATAGAAAAACCTATGAGATACTTGGTTGTCACATGATAGGACCGCAAAGCTCGACGATGATCCATCAAGTCCTTAGTGTTATGCATATAGATAATGATATACGACATTTAAAAGAGATGCTCTATATACATCCAGCACTTAGCGAATTACTATTACCAGCTGCTATTAATGCTGTTAAAGAGATAAGAAAATTAAGTGAGGATTAAAAAAGTTTAGATTGAAGGTTGAATTTTTCGTAGTAGATATCTATCATCTCTCTTAGAGTTTTGTCATCAAGAGGGCTTTTCTCTTTTAAGCCAAACTTTTGTATGTATTCTAAAGGCAGGATTGATTTGTCTAAACTTGGGCTTTTTAGGTAGTCAAACATAGCCTCTTTTATCCTTTTTTCACTACTAAATTTAAGAGTGTATTTGTTCATAATGATATGGAATTTAAAATCTTTACTATGACAATCAAAGCAGTTTTTATCAAACTCTGAAGCATCTAAACTGATAGATAAAAGAAGAAAAAAGCTTAAAAATTTTACCATGAGAGGGTTACCTTTGTTCCTTGGGTTTCTTTTGAGACTATATCTATTTTTATATGATATTCATCGACTATAGACTCTATGATGCTATATCCCATCCCAAAACCACCTTGAGATTTATCAAATCTTAGATATCTTGTAAAGATTTTTTTAACCTCTTGCTCACTCATGCCTTTGCCCTTATCCTCGATGCTAAGAGAGGTCTCATTTAGTACAACTCTTATATTTGTTGATTTGTAACTATACTTAATCGCATTTGAGAGAAGGTTGTCTATAAGCCTTTGCATCTTCTTTTTATCAGCTTTGAAGTGTATATCTTCTTTTGCATCTAAGATAAAGCTTATATTTTTTACAGTTGCCATATTTGTAAAATACTCTACTCTTTGATGTAGCATCTCTCTTAGATTTAGCACAACATTTTGAGTAGATGTTTTGTGGTTTAGGAGTAAATAAACTAAATCTTCATAGATGTTTGAGATGCTCTGTGATGCTATCTTTATGCGCTGTAGTTTTCTTAGTGCTTTTTCGTCACAACTAGAAGAGTCTATAGTCTCTATATTTGCAAGTATTGCAGTGATGGGTGTGTTTAGTTCATGTGTGGTGTCTTTTATAAAATTATCAAGAAGTTTTATGTTATCTCTCATAGGCTTTAGGACAAGATTGACAAGGAAGATAGAGGTAACTAGAGTTATAACAATCGTAACAAGAGCGATAAATATAAGGTTGTCCAAAATATCAAGATTTTTAGACTTTTTTTCTATGATGATGAAAGCTGCTCCAAAATAGTAGGGTGTTAGTGGGGATAAAAGGTAGGAGTTGGACTCTTTTGTGAAAAAATTATCTTTAAAATTTGTTATATTTATATCTCTGTTTGTGCTAAAGATAAGGTTTTTATCTATATCATAGATGGCACTCTCAAACTCATCAAAGCGAGGATACTTATACTTCTCGCTGCTGTTTTCATTTAGTGCTGAGAGATGCTGTGTTAGAAGAAAAGTGTGCTTTTTTAAAAGATCTTTTTCACCATGCTCAAACTGGTCTCTTTCATAGTAGTAATAACTTACAAATATAGTAGTAATAAGCAGAAGTGTAGAGCTTAGATAGAGTCCAAGTACATAAAAGATGCTTTTTTTCTCACCTCTATACAAGTTTATATCCAAGTTTTTTAATGCTTTGTATCCGCTCTTTACCAAGATGTTTACGCAGCTCTTTTATATATGTTCTTAGGCTCATATAGCTGTGTTCTTCATCAAAATTCCATACATTTTGATATATTTCATCAAAGCCCACGCACTCATTTTTGTGTTTTAAGAGAAGCTTTAAAAGAAGAGACTCTTTGTTTTTTAGAGTAACTGTTTTATCATCTTTTTTTAACTCATCACTGTGGATATTAAACTCTATGTTTTGCGCTATTTGTATGATGCTCTCTTGTGTTTTATACTCTCTTCTTAAAAGAGCGTTGATTCTTAAAAGCAGTTCTTTAAGCTCAAAAGGCTTTTTGATATAGTCATCAGCACCGCTATGATAACCCATCGAGAGGTCATCTATACCATTTAGAGAAGTTATAAAGATAGCGGGGGTAGTTATCTTTGCCGCTCTTAACTCTTTTAAGAGTTTAAAACCATTGATATGAGGAACATTTACATCTAAGAGTAGTACATCAAAGTTTGAACTATAAATCTCTTGCAAGGCTTCTTCGCCATCATAAACGCAAGTAACATCAAAACCCTCATCACTTAAAAACTCTTTTATAGTTTGAGATAGGTTTATATCATCTTCAAGATATAAAATTTTCATAAAAGTTAGAACCCCTTTAGCTACTCAAAAACAATAGCCCTATCTTGTATTTTCATAATTCTATCACAATAGGGAAGAATCCTATCATCATGAGTAACGGTGATGATGGCAACATTTTGCTCAGTTGCAATCTTTTTTAACATCTTAATAACACTAACTGCTCTCTCGCCATCAAGTGCTGCTGTTGGCTCATCGGCTAGGATTATCTCAGGGTTATTTGCAAGTGCTCTTGCAATGGCTACTCTTTGGTTTTGTCCGCCTGAGAGTTGTGATGACATATTGTAGGCTTTATCATCTATTTCGAGGTATCTTAGTAGTTCCATAGCTTTTTGCTCGGCATCTTTTTTACTTACTCCATTTGCTTGAGGTAGTAGTGTAATGTTTTCTAAGATATTTAAAAAAGGTATGAGATAGTGAGCTTGAAAGATAAAGCCAATCTTCTCTCGCCTTATTTTACGAGTATCTTTAGCTAACCATTTATCTTTATAAACCATCTCCTCCCCAAGCCAAATCTCTCCACTTGTTGGCTCTGTTACACAGCCAATCATCATCAAAAGAGTAGTCTTTCCTGCACCACTAGGAGCAATAAGAGCGACAACCTCTCCCTTTTGTATCTCAAATGAAGCACCCTCTATAACTCTAACAAGGCTATCACCCTTACCAAAGTGTTTTACAAGGTCTTTAATTTTTATAGCACTATGCTCGCTCATCTTATCCTCCAATAGCAGCAGCTGGATCTGCACTTATAACTTTTTTAACACCGACAAAAGAAGCCAAAACAGAAGCTACTAAAACAACTCCAAAGAGCGCCCAAGCATCTGGGATTTGTAGTATCACTAACTTAGGAAAGCCATCATAAGTGAGATGCGAGAAGATATTTCCAAAAATAAAGGCAAAAACTCCTAAAATTAGAGTCTCTTTTACAATCATCTCTATGATAAGGGAATTTGGAAGTCCCATAAGTTTCATAATGGCTATCTCTTTCATCTTCTCTAGTGTCATCGTGTAGATAATAAGAGCTATGATTATAGTTGAGACTATGATTAAGATAACAGTAAAGAGACCTATCTGTTTTGCTGACTTTTCAATCAGGTTTTTTGTTAAAATGTCTTTTTGCTCATTTGCAGTATAGACACTCTTATGTTGCCACTTTCTAATCTCTTTTGCTACAGCATCTATCTCGTAACCCTTTTTTACTTTAGCAACAATGGCATTTACCATATAAGATTCTGTATTTTCTATACCCCTTGCAACATTGTTTTGTATCTCTTTGTTTGAGTACAAAAACTGCAACTCTTGAGCATCTTTTAGGCTAAGGTAAACTAATGGGTCTCCATTGTTTGAGACAGATTTTGTGGTGATGCCTACAACTCTGTAGAAGTTCCTTCCAAGTTTTATCCTATCTTCTAGCTCAAAGCCCGTTTTGTCACTTACTACAATCTCATAGTGGTCATTTTTAAGCTCACGCCCAGCTATTAGTCTCTCTTGATTGATGGGGTTAAAACTTCCATAGATATCATAACCAACTGCCACAACTCTAACAGGCTTATCAGCACTTGGGAGTTGAATGTTTTGAAAGGTAAGAGCTTCACTTTTGTCGATTCCATTCATAACATAGAGTATGTCTTTGAAGTCTTCATGAACTCTTGATGGCTCAGCAAAGGGCCCTAAAGTGTTCTCTTGAACTATCCATAAATCTGCACCTACATCATTGAGTAAAATCTCAGCCTCAACCATCATCCCACGGTAAACTCCAATCATAATAAGAACAATTCCAAGGAGCATACCAACACCCATAGCAGTTACAATAAACTTTCCAAGGGTGTGTTTTATATCTCTTGCGGCTAGATTAATCATCTATATATCTTCATACCATCGCTAAGTGGTTTGTTTGAATTTTTATAAACTAAAAGCTCACTATCAGCATTGATGCCAGAAGAGATGGCAACTTCATCATCATTTTGTGCTAAAACAGTAACAGGCGTAAAGTAGGCACGATCATCTTTAACGACCCAGAGACCTTTTTTAGACTCTTTTGTACGCAAAAGTGTGAGTGGAACTTTTAAAACATTTTCATGCTTTGCTGTTTTTATATTTACCTCTGCTTGTTCGTTTATGTAAAATTTACTTGGAGTGGCACTAAAAGCCACTGCAATCTCTCTCTCAAGTGTTACGGCATTACTAACAGCTACAACTCTCTCTACTACACCTTGAAGTTTTTCATCTGGTTTGGATCTAAGCACTATAGAGGCATCAAGACCAAGTTTAATGCTATGAGCTAGTCTCTCATCTACATTTACTACAACCCAGAGTGTTTTTGGATCTACTATTTTAAAGATAGGAGTTGATGGCAGAACATATTGTGCTAGCTCTGCATCTTTTGAAACTATATATCCATCACTTGGAGCGTAGATTTTGAGTCTTTTTAGCTTCTCCTCTGTAGCTTCTATGGTTTTAGCAAGTCTTTGGATTTCTAGTTTTGCAGATGCTATCTTTGCTATTGCCGCATCCATCTGCGCGCGCATATTTTGCAAATCGCTATCTGCTTTGTCAAACTCTGCTTGAGTTGCGTATCTATCTTCTAGCAGTTTTTTATATCGGTTATGAGTGACTAAGATAAGTGACTCTTGAGCCTCTAGGCTCTCAAGATTACTTTGTGAAGTGTGCACTTCATGTGTAGCTTTTTTAAGTGCTACTCTTTGCTCATCCAACAACATAGGCAGATCAACTGGGTCAATGCTCAGTAATAAATCTCCTTTTTTTACCCACTCTCCCTCATCAAAATATATGCTATCTATCTTTCCGCCACTCTGTGCAGTAATAGTATAGATGTTCTTTGCATCTACATTTCCGATGCCCTTAACACTTACAAACAGATCACCATAAACAGGTTTAGTTGTGCTAAAAGTTGATTTTGCTACATATATTTTGTTGTAAAAAACAAAGACCCCTAGAGCAATAATTATTGCACCAATACTGTATTTTATCCATGCACTCATTGTATGATTCCTTGTAAGTAGTCTAGTCTGTTGATAATGTTATTGATATTAAACTTCGCTTCTAATAGCCCTAAGTTAGCAAAAAGATAAGTAGAAGATGCATCAAGAACTTCTATGTAGGTTGATAGACCTTCTTTGTATCTAGCCTCAACTATCTCTTTAGTTGCTTGTGAAGACTCTATTAGAGCCTCTTTTGCTTTTAGAGTATGTTTGAACTTTTTTAAGTCTATTATGAGTCTTTGCATCTCATCTTCAAGAAGTAGTTTCTTAGAGTTATAGCTCTCTTTTGACTCATCTTTTGCAATGCGAGACTGTTCTGTCTGTGCACTCACTCTTCCACCGCTATAGATGGGAATTTTAATAGAGATGCCTACTTGTGATGTGTCATATTCGTTTAGTGTATCTAGATGCGTATAAGATGCCACAGCATCTATAGAGCCATAGTGCCCGGCCTTTGAGGCTTTATATAAAAACTCATCTCTGTATATCTGTTGCTCACGACTTTTTACTTCATAGTTGTTTTCTAAGATGTTCGCAAGAAGAGTTTTTGTGTCTTTTATAGCATCATGTGCACTATTGTCTTCAAACTTAGTTTTAGGGTCTATTTCTTCTCCCATATATATAGAGAGAGATGAGAGTGCTTTGTTTAGCTCAGACTCCGTTTCGGCGAGACTATCTTCTGCAATAAACATCGCGCTAAGAAGACTTAGTGCATCTGCTTCGGTTTTTAAACCCTCTTTTACAAAGGCTTTTGCTTGATTGTAGAGCTCTTCTTTTGTTTTAAGATCTTTTTTTCTTACCTCAAGTGCTTTTGTTTGAAGAAGCACAATGCTGTACTGGATCTTTACACTATAAGCAAGAAGAGCCTTTTGATCACTCAAAGACAGAGAAGCTATCTCTCTGTCTTTTTTATAAGCATTAATTGTAGATGTAGTTCTAGAAAAATCATAAAGTTTTTGGTTAAGCTCTACGCCAACTTGCCAGCTATCATCTTCTATGGTGTTAAAGCTCCCATTTTGTGGCATGACAAAGGTGTTTATGGGATTGTACTGAGCATTTGCATTGATTTGAGGAAGATAGTCAGCCTTTGCAACCCCAACCATAGCCTCAGTTCTTGAGATGCTAAGTGATAGTCTTTTAATATCAGGATGATATTTGAGCGTCTTATCTATACACTCTTGCTGAGATAAAGTATTTGCTTGGAGTAGTAAGCCAAAAAGAGATATGTGTAAAAACAGTAGCTTCATTTTATTAAATCCTCTTTTATAAGATTTGTATTTTGTATCATACATTATTCTTGTGAAGTTATTGTGAATTAATTACGAGGTTAAAACCTCGCTTCCAAAAAGAAATATGTAACTTTAAAGTTGTCAGACTTTAGGAAGCGATGCTTCAGCTTCGCATGGTGTGGCTTTAAAGTTGTCAGGGCTTTAGGAAGCGATGCTTCAGCTTCGCATGGTGTGGCTTTAAAGTTATCAGGGCTTTTGGAAGCGATGCTTCAGCTTCGCATGGTGTGATTTTAAAATATAGTACGACCTACAAGCCTCATCTACGAGGTTAAAACCTCGCTTCCAAAAAGA
>JAVEST010000156.1:0-3887 GCA_034006465.1 Sulfurimonas sp.
CATATTATGGGAATGTTAGTTATAGCAGAAGGAGTGGAAACTCAAGAAGAGTTTTATGTCTGTAAAGATATTGGAGCTGATTTTATACAAGGTTATTTAGTACAAAAACCTACATTAGATATATCACAAATTAGTCCTATATATAATAATATAATTTCAATTATAGAAAAAGACAAAAGAGAAAATTCAAATGTAGAAATTCATAATGAATTGATTGAATCAATCTTACCATTAAGTTTAAATACTAGCCTATATGACTTATTTGTACATTTTAAAAAAGGAACTAAAAATCATTTTATTCCTATTGTTGACGAATATGATAATTTTTTAGGAATAATTTATGAAGCAGATATTAAGAAAATATCATATTCTCAATATGGCTTATCAATCGCGCAAAATAAAACTTTTTCTTCTTCGTTAATCAAATATATAAAACCTGCATTGTCTGTAGAAATATCTTGGGGCATTGATAAAATCTTAGAAATGTACAATCTAAAAGCAAACGATTCCTTAGGTGTTTTTATAACACAATCAGGAAAGTACAGAGGATTTATAAATTTAAACTCATTGTTGACATTGTCATACAAGAGAAACATTGAAATTGCAACAAACCAAAATCCTTTAACAAAGCTTCCAGGTAATAAACAGATAGAAAAATTCATAGAAAAAAGTTTAAAAAAACAACATAAACTTGTAACACATATTATCTATTTTGACTTTGATAATTTCAAACCATTTAATGATATTTATGGATTTAGACAAGGTGATAGAGTTATTTTAATCTTCTCTGAACTTTTACAAAAACGATATCCAAAAGATGCCTTTATTGCACATATTGGAGGAGATGATTTTTTTGTAGGACTTAGAGACTATGACTCTAGCGAGGTTTTCAACTTAACAAATGAAGTTCAAATTGAGTTTAAAGATAATGTTGAAAATATCTATTCAAAACAAGATAGAAAAAATGGCTTTATAATTGCAAAAGATAGATTTAATATAGAAAGAAATTTTGATTTATTGTCTGTGTCTTCTGCTATAGTCGAAATAAACTTCAAGTCAGATATTTCTAATTTTGATAACAGCTTAAATGTTTTAAAGAAAGCTTCAAAAGTATCAAAAACCCCTGTATCGACAATATTATAGATGTAATCATTATGTAACCAACTTAACTTAAAATTGCATACAAATTTAAAACAGAGGTAAAAGTATTGAGCACTTTTGAGTCAAGAAATAAACAAAGAGAACTACAAGAAAAACTAATAAAAATAATTTTAATTAGTGCTGCGACTATCTCAATTTTAACTACTTTTGGAATTTTATTCTCAATTGTTTTTGAAGCTATAGAGTTTTTTAAACTAAGAAGTTTTTGGTACTTCATCACAGGAACCATTTGGAGTCCTGGAGTTGTAGGAAGCCAATTTGGTGCCTTGCCAATTTTTGCAGGTACTTTTGTGATTACTATTATTGCACTTAGTGTTGCTATTCCTATCGGTCTAGGAAGTGCCATATATATGAGTGAATATGCTGGGTCAACTCTCAGAGATTATCTAAAACCAGTTCTTGAGATATTAGCAGGTATTCCAACCGTTGTTTATGGATTTTTTGCAGCGATTACAGTTGCACCTCTTGTTGTGAAAATAGCAGGATTTGTAGGCTTAGAAGCTACTTTTAATTCAGCTCTTGCATCAGGTGTTGTGATGGGAATTATGATTATCCCTGTTATTTCATCTTTGAGTGATGATGTTATACGAGCGGTTCCAGACTCTCAGAGAAAGGCTGCATCTGCTCTTGGAATGACACAAGCAGAAGTTATTAAAAACATAGTTTTGCCCTCAGCGATGCCTGGAATTATATCAGCTTCACTTCTTGGATTATCAAAGGCTTTGGGAGAGACTATGATAGTTGTAATGGCAGCAGGACTTCGTCCAAACTTATCGTGGAACCCACTTGAAGATATGACAACAGTTACTGTAACTATTGTAAATTCACTAGTGGGAGATTTTGAGTTTAATTCTCCTGAGACTCTCTCAGCATTTGCATTAGGACTAATGCTGTTTATTGTTACCTTGATTCTAAATATGATTTCATTATCACTTATTAGAAAATTTAAAGAAAAATATAAAGTGAATACATTATGAGAAAAAAACACAAAAACAAACAGCATAATCCATTTTATGATCCAACATTAAAAGCACGACATACAAGTGCAAAAAGATTTAAAAAGTTTACTTTAACTTCTTTGATTTTCTCAATTGCATTTTTGACATTTTTTCTTTTTGATATTGTAGGAAAAGGTATCCCTGCTTTTAGTGTGGCATATGTAAATGTAGAAATTACTTACAATGAAAAGACAGTTAAAGATAGTAGGTTCGCAGTTGAGCGAAAGTACAGAAACATTGTATCAAGAGCATGGCTTAGAGAGATTCCAAATCAAGTTAGACAAAACCCAGAACTGATGGATACTAAACAAAGCATCTGGGTTTTAGCTGATGATCAGGTTGACCAGTACTTAAAAGGACATCATCATAAACTAAAAGATAAAAACAGAGTGCTTGTTGATGAACTATATGCGCAAAATTTGATTCAAAGAAAGTTTAACACTGTATTTTTTACAAACGGTGATTCTAAAATCCCTGAGTATGCAGGATTTTTCTCGGCAATGGTAGGTTCAGTTTTGACTTTGATAATTACTATGCTTGTTGCTTTTCCTATTGGGGTGATGAGTGCAATTTACTTAGAAGAGTTTGCAGATGATAATAAACTTACTAGATTTATAGAGATAAATATCAACAATCTCGCAGCAATTCCTTCAATACTCTTTGGTCTTTTAGGTCTTGCTATATTTATAAATCTATTTGGGATGCCAAGAAGTTCGCCACTTGTAGGAGGATTGACACTCGCACTTATGACTCTGCCAATCATTATAGTTAGCTCACGAGCAGCTCTTAGAGCCGTTCCCGATAGCATCAGACAAGCTGGATATGGCTTAGGACTAAACAAAATCCAAGTTACAAAAGATCATGTTTTACCACTTGCTTTTCCTGGAGTTTTAACTGGTTCTATTATCGGTTTAGCTCAAGCTATGGGAGAGACTGCTCCACTTATCATCATAGGAATGATAGCTTTTATCCCAGATGCACCTACTATGGTAACACAAGCAGCAACAGTTATGCCTGCTCAACTCTTTACTTGGGCAGGGATGCCCGAGGGTATGTATATAGAAAAAACTGCCGCTGGAATTATAGTCTTGTTGACAATATTGATTTCACTAAACACAATAGCAATCTACTTGAGAAAAAAATTAGAAGTTAAATGGTAAGGACTAAAATGAAAGAAAACACAAACAAAAGTAAAATTGATGTTAAAAATTTAAACTTATTTTATGGAGATAATCAAGCTCTTTATAATATCAATGCTGAACTTTATGAAAATAAAATCACGGCACTTATAGGACCATCTGGATGCGGAAAATCTACATTTTTAAGATGTATAAATAGAATGAATGAACTAATACCAATAGTAAAAACTGATGGTTCTATCATCATAGATAAGAAAAATATTTATGATAAAGATGTGGATGAGGTGAGTGTTAGAAAAAAAATAGGAATGGTTTTTCAACAACCAAATCCTTTTCCTAAATCTATCTATGACAATGTAGCTTACGCTCCGCTAAAACACGGCATCGTAAGAAGAGGAAATGAGTGTGATGAGTTAGTTGAATCATCACTAAAAAAATCAGGGTTATGGGATGAGGTAAAAGATAAGTTAAAAACTCCTGGAACTTCACTCTCAGGAGGTCAACAACAAAGGCTCTGCATAGCAAGAACTATTGCAATTAAGCCAGAAGTTATCTTAATGGACGAACCAACTTCGGCACTTGACCCTAT
>JAVEST010000071.1:0-10204 GCA_034006465.1 Sulfurimonas sp.
CTGTATGGATTGCTGACATCTCTATGATTTTTTTTGACACTTCATCTGTTTTTATACTATTTGGAGAGTTTTGTATATACCATGAATATATATCAAAAAGAGTATATAGAAGTTTGTTAGTCTCTCTATAGTTTCCTTTTGTAAGTTTATATATCAAGTTTACGCTACTTTGACTAAACATATTTGCAGTGTCATAACAGCCTGCTTTGATTAGTTTTTTTTGTATGTAAATTTTGAGTTCATTGCCTAGAGCGTTACCCAACTCTATAGTCTCCCAAATCCTAGTTTTGAAATGCTCTTTTGCAATAAGATCTTCTTTGTTTGTTTTGTGCAGAGTTATAACAAACTTTACGCTTCTTGTGTCTGAGAGAAGCCTTATTTTCTCCATCATAACATCAGAATATAGTTGAGCCTCATCTAAAAGTACCAGTGGTACTTCTAAATCTTCAACACTATTGTTTTTAACTATATTCATAAATTGCGTAAAGTTTAACTCTCCTTTGTGCTCTATATCAAAAATATCTTGCGCAAGAGATTTAAAAAATTCACTCTCATCAAGGATAGGAGTTTGATATATAATTACTTTTTGTGAAGCTGATAGATCATAATAGAGTTTGTTTAAAAACATACTCTTACCAGTGCCTGGTTTACCATACAAAAGCACCATTTTAAGAGGCTTTTTAACTGAACTCTTTAGAGATTGATATATTGATGAGACACGGTCTAGCTGTACATAGTCTTTTGAATCAACAGAGTCAAGAAAAACGCCCTTAGAATTTTCAAAGATATTATTTTTCATCTTGATCTTTAACCACTTGAACTTTCTTAGACTTTATCTCGCCTTTTAAATCTGTTGAGATAGATAGATTTTTTATACCAGCGACAGCGTCAGAAATACCCTCGTAGCCTAGATCACTAAGAGAGAGGACATTGTTAGCCCTATCTATGATATGAGGTTCAATAACAATTACAAGTTCTTGAACCTGTTTTGTTGTCTCTTCATATTTAAAAAGGTAGTTCAAACCTGGAATATCACCTAAGAGTGGGACTTTATTGGATTTTTGTATATTTTTTGAGTTAATTAAACCACCTAAAATAATTCTATTTCCATCCTTTACTGTTACAACAGATGAAAGCTGGCGACGACTAAGGTCGGGAGGCATTTGTCTATCTTCTGAAGTATTTTGTGACAAGTCTTGTGAAGTTTCAGATAGTGATGGATTTATCTTTAGTGTTATAGTCTTGTCATCAGCAATTTCTGGAGTGATATCTAAGAGTACCCCTGCAAAAACAGATTGAATAGTGTCGTTTTGAGTTGTAGCTGCTACTCCACCGCCTGAGCCTTGTTGGTTTGTTTCAGATTTAATTTTGTAAAAATACTCAGTCCCTGCAGTGATTAGCGCAGGTTGGTTATTAAGGGTTAAGACTTTTGGGTTTGATATAGATACAACATCACCTTGCGTTTGTAAAAATTTTATTACTTCATTTAGGCTACCACCAGCTTTAATTGTAAGAAGATTCGCATTATTTGCAGTCTGAGCCCCGACTTTAGTTATTCCTTTCTCATCCCATTCAAGAACATTTCCTTTGGAGATATAGTTAGTAGAGAGCTCAAGGTTTTGAAGTTTATAAAGCTGTTGCCAATCAACTCCAGTACTCTTTCCTTCTTCCATTGTAACAGATAGGAGTTGTACATCTATAAGGACTTGTAGCTGAACTTTGTCTTGAAGTTTTTTTAGGTATTTTTCAAGTCTATGCATCTGTTTAACAGTAGCGGTAATAGTGATAAGTCCAGCATTTTTGTTAATAATAGGAGCATCTGCTTGATATAGATCTTGAGGTCTGTTAATAACTCTTTGAAGTTCTAAATCAAGCTCTTCCCAAAACTTTACTTCATCAGTAGATTCGATTTTGATTCCTGACTCTGTTGTGGGATTACCATCTGTAGAAGTATTAGAATTAGCTCCAGCTCTTGTTGTGCTGTTTGCAGAGGTGCTTGTAGCAGATGACGAACTAAGAGTTATGTTAGTGCTTCCACTTCCTTTTCTTTGTGAGAGAATATAATCTATACCAAAAACTTTTGTATTTAAATATGAAATTTTTAAGATGCTATTTTGCAGTTCATAGTAAAGGTTATTCTCTTTTAAAATGATATTTAACACTTCATCTATAGTCAGGTTTTTAAGGTGGGTTTTGTTTAGCTTAGTCTCTAAAAAATTTTGGGCATGAGGGTCAGTAACTATAACGCTAAATTCGCATTCATCACTAAGTTGTTCTATAAAATCTATAATTTTTGTATCTTTTGTAGAACTTATACTAAAGAGTTCATAGGAACAATTTGCATAGGAACTACTTGACAGAAGAAGTGTAAGAAGTGATAAGGTAACTATTTTATTTATAAATTTCATTCTCTAATCCTAGTTTATTTGAATTTTAGATTTTTGTTTTGCTCGCTTGTAGTAAGGACTAACTTTTCTTTGCCTTTTGTTAGGACTACGCTCGTTCTTGTGATGCTAGATATTATAAAATCTGCTACATATTGGTTTACTCTATACCACTCTCCATTTATAAGTGCAGAGTTGTTTATGATAGCACTGAGTTTCATAGTGAGGGGTGTTTGTTTTACATCATTATTTGTGCTTGGAATTTGCTTTATAATATTTTTTTGTTTTACAGCAGTAGAGATTTTCACACTCTTATTTTTTGTAGAATCTTTTTTAAAAAATAAAAAGGGGTCTTCTGTTTTCATAATCTGTGAATCATCTATACCTACTCTTGCTGGCTTTATAGCATCTATTTGTGTATCAACCCATGAGAGCTCATTGGCACTATAAGTAGTCTGTAAAAACAGGAGAGATGCTATGATGATTTTACATATTTTCATTAGTATGTAATCCCCCAAACTGAAATTGATAGGTTAGTATCTAGTCTCTCATTTGATTTTATTACTAAGTTGTGGATATCTACTACTAGCTCGCTCTGCTCTAGTGAATTTATAAACTTGAGCGTATCTTTATAGTTGGAAGTTGTGGTTAGATTGATATCTAATATATGTCCAAAAGCTCTATCCGTATTTGCATATTCGTTTGTAAAATCTATGATTTTAACACCATATTTCTTAGCGTTAGTAGAGATAGAGTGCAGATACTCACCCCAGACTTTCTCATCATAAATAAGTGAAGAGATAGTTCCTATCTTGGTCTTTATATAAGCGTTGTTCTCTTTGTGTATTTTAAGAGTACTATCTAATTTGTTTATCTCAAGATCTAAGTTAAGAATTTTATTCTCAGGGTTTGCCTCTAAGTAAGCTTCATCGGCAGATATTTTAGAAGAGAGTTGGTTTATCTGCATATTTTTTTCTGTAAATGCAGCCTCAGAACTATCCCAAAAGAGAAGATAAGAAAACGTAAAAATGACACCAAAAATCATAATATATGTCATATAGATATCTTTTTTACTCTTATTTTTAAATGAAGCATCCATGTTTTGTAAAAAATCTTCGGTAATTATTTTCATAATATAAGCACCTTTAATTCACTAAAATATTGATTAGGCTCATTTTTTAGCTCTATGCGTCTTAGAGAAAAATCATATTTTCCCTCATAAGCTTTTGTCAAATACTCTATCATTTGAGTGATTTCTTTATCTTTTTTAGAAAGTAAATTTAGTGTAAATGTTTTTTTATCTTTATCTTCATCGTAAGTAATAGAGTTCACTTTTATTGTAAATTTATTTAAATCCTTTGTAAACATTGTTAGGAGTTTTGCCTTCATAGGGTAGTTTACTTTAACGTCATGGATCTTTATAAGGGTGGCCTTCTTTTGTGCATAATCTTCTTGTTCTTTATCTAAAAGAGCAGAAAGGTTTGTTTTATCTGCTTCTTTATTTTTGATAATTGCCTCTCTTGTAATCTTCATATTGTGAAGTTCTGTGTACTCTGCATATAATAATTCATATTGTAAATTTTGTGCATAAGCTAAGCTCCAATATGTAAAAGGGTATAAAAAGGCAATAACAAAAGAAGCTGCACAGAAGATAAATAATTTACCACTCTGTCTTTGCATAAATTTTGGAGGTCTATGAAATGTAGTAAAGTTGCAGTTATACCGCTCCTCTTTTGATAGAGTTGTATATAGATGCATCAAAAAATGGAGTTGATCTATGTAGCTGTCGTCACTTTTAAAAATATAATTAAAATCATAACTACTAGACTTAACACCGAGTTCTACCTCGCTCATCTCATCTAATTTTGTGATAGTCTGCATTTGTAGATCTATATAAATATGCTCTATTTTTTTTAAATCATAGGCTCTTTTTACATAAGTCAATATATCATTAATATGTGCAAATATCTCTTTATAGAGTTTTATGAAATACTCTTTAAAATCGCTCTGCGTATCTTTTAGGCTAGAGTTGCTAAGAAAATCGATAAAATCTTCATACAAAACCCTCTCACCATAGAGTTCACAAAATCTCTCATGCATTTGTAAAAAAGAAAAATTTATAGATTTAGTATATAAAAACTCTTTCTCACGATATATTGTGATAGAAGCATCGTTTTCTTGAAAATATATAAAAGCATCTACACCATTAGACTCTATGATGTTTTTTTGGTAGAGGGATTTAAGTAGTAAAGGAGAAGGAATAATGGTGTCAATATATTTTATTTTTGAGACAACATTAGCAAATGTTTTCTTGAGTTCGCTCGGGTCAACTATAAAGACAAGAAAGTTATTGTTATTTTCATTAGGTGAGTTAAATGTTTCTATGAACTCTATCTGATAGTTGAGTGCTTGGTCTAAGGCTAGTTCATCATAAACTTTGTTATATATTGCATCATAAATATCTTCATCTGGTATATTCTTAGATATAGATATTTGTGATGTTATAAAATTTTTAGTATTTAGGTATGAAATTGCATATTGATCTTTATCATATTTTGGTGAGTTGTTTTTAAAAAGGAATTTTGAAGAACCACTAAAGTAACTCTCTTTATGTGGGTTAACAGAAATCACACTTGAAAAAGGGTGTTTTGCTTTTTTCTTCATTAATTTACATCCTATTTAAAATAAGCCTTTGCCATAGCGTAAAATTTACCATCTTTGTAAAATTCCACCCTATACAGTTTTTGACTTTTATCAACAGAAAAGTTTTTATCTAGGTTTTTTAGATTTATATCAACTCCAGTTTCACTAGGAGCGTTTGATCTATATCCTATGACATTTACACGGAACTTATCACTGTCAACTATATTAAAATCATCTGTTACGATAAAAGTTGAGGTAAATTCAACAGAATCTAATTTACCATCTATAATAACATCAAATTTTTTATCATTATTTTCTACAATATCAAAATATTGAGGTCTTAATGTTGTTACTGTTTTATTGCCAATACAAACAACAAAACCACTATTTGTTTTCTTTATGCTACCAAGCGGATGAGAAAACTTAAATATATTACCGGATAATTTTAGCGGAACATAACTTAAGTAAGGTTTTATATTATGCAAATTTAATGAAATATTGTTATTTATGTTTAAAACCCCATAATCTGATAATATTTTATCAAGTTCTTTTTCATTAAGTTCAAACTCTCTCTCATACTCAATCTCCATAATCTTCATAAACTCTTCTATGGCAAGAAGTTGATAAAATACTTTTTGAGCTAGAGTAGGGAGATGCTTACTTGTTTCTATGGCAAAGGCCGGTTTGTTATTTGTAACTGCAAAGTATGTAAGTGAGAGCTGCATAGCCTCATCTTCAAACTTTGTGTTTGTATTTCTAACACCAAGGGTATGGTGTTGTTTTATAAGCTTTTTGTTTATGTTTGTTGTAACAATAGAAGCTATAGAGTCTAGATGCCCAAACTCTTGTTCTTGTTGGAGTCTATTTTGGTCTATTACACAGGTTTGTCCCCATGCATTTGGGTTAAAAATATTTCCTTGATGCTCTTTTCTATAAAAACCATTTCCATCATGAAGATTTAAAACCAAAGAGATGTTCTCTTGTAAAATGATTTTTTTAATCTCTTCTACTCTCTTTTTGTCCTTATCACTATCTTTTACAAAGGAGAACTTTCTATTCATATCTCCATATATGCCTCTTTTATCTGCTTGAATACTGAGCTTATTTAAATCAGGGACTATCCAGAGATTTTTAGAGAGTATCTTATAGTGAGATGCCAAAACTGAAGCTGCAAAGTATCCACCAGGTTCATCTCCGTGGATGCCGCCTATAACAAGGAGTGTTGTATTTGAGTCACTATTTTGCTTTTTTATAAGTTGAACCTCTGCAGATGCGTAGAGGGAAAGATGCAATAGTAGAAAAAAAGATATAAATAATTTGTTATATATCATTTTATTTTTCTGTTAAAATTTTCATCTTGTCAGATTCATCAAGTCTTATAATTAGCGTTTTATCTCCATTAAACTCAAAAGTATCAGATTTGTAGTTTTCATAAAAAGTTATCTGATAAACATCTTTAGTATTAGGATATGGAATAACATCTATATCTTTAAAGATAATTGTTTTTTTCTCTATCTTTTTAAATACTCTTGTTTTGTACTTTTTAAATTTATCAAAATCCATACCATCAAATCTTACAAAATCTTGTGCATAAAAACTAAGATAGGCATCTATATCATCATATAGCCAGCTATATCTCCAGCTATAAAGCTCAGATAAGATTGAAGACAAGACCTCTCTTGAGATATTTTGTTTGACTTCATCGCCATTTATTATAAGGAGGGTATTTTGCACATCAATATTTTCACTTAGAGCTTCTATACTAGGATTATCTATAGCTATACAGCCTTGAGTGAACTCATCTCTCTCTTGTTCAGTAGGAAGACCATGTATCCAGATGCCATGCCCATTTTTTCCTCTATACTTATCATACTCGTTTGGATATGAAGTAACAAATGCAAGAGGCCCATAAAATGAGTTAAGTTTATTTTCTTTTGTGAGTTTTTTGGTTATTTTATAAACACCAATAGGGGTTTTTAAGTCTCCCTCTTTAATCTTGTCGCCTTTTTCTTTTCCTGTATATGCGTTGTATTTTTTTTTCAACTGATATGTATTGTTCGCATCTTTTGAGTACAGAGCTAAAGTTGATAAGTCTTTATTGCAAGTTAAAATATTTTTATGTGATTCTATATAACCAAAAGTAGTGTCATTTTTTTGTAGATGCCCATTCCAGTAAACTTTGCTTGTAAGTTCTAAATCCATATGTTTTTCAATTCTCTCAATTCCATTTAAACGGTAGTTTGTGAGGACATCACTAGCAAATATAGAGATGCTAACGAGTAGAAAAAAAACTATTTTCATGATATATATCCTATTTCTTCAAGATAAGATTTGTCTTTAGACCAACCTTTTTTTACCATAACTTCTAGGTTTAAGTATGTTTTTTTACCACTGAGACGTTCTATCTTCTCTCTAGCTGAGGAAGATATTCGCTTGATGGAACTTCCAGCTTTTCCAATGATGATGCCTTTTTGTGACTCTTTTTCTATTATGATGGTAGCATGGATGCTATCGAGTCCTTTTTCTTCTTTTATAGAGTCTATTAAAACATCGGACTCATAAGGAATCTCATCACTTACATTGTCAAAAATTGCTTCTCTTATAAAGCCTGCATAGATATCTCGCACAAGTTCACTTGTTAAATCATTTGGGTCAAAAAGAAATGGTGACTCTGGGAGGTTTTTAGAGATAACTTTTAAGAGATCTTCATGGCCCACTTTTTTAGAGATGCTCATAGGTATCAAAGCTTCAAACTGATCTCCATACTGGTTGTAAGAGTCTATCTTTTTAAAGAGTTTTATCTGATTTACTTGGTCGATTTTACTAAGAACTACTATGTGCTTAACTCTAGAATTATTAAGTTTTAAAAACTTTTCATAGTGCTCTAGTGAGTCAGTTACAGGAGCAAGATAGACGATAAGATCACAATCACCCATAGCTTTAAGCGCCTCATCGAGCATAAACTGGTTTAGAATCTTCTCTCTCTCATGGATGCCAGGAGTGTCAACAAAGATGATTTGAGTATCGCCATGCATAACTATTGCGTTTGAGCGTTTTCTTGTAGCATTGGCTTTTTGACTAACCATAGCTATGTTTTCACCAAGAAGTGAGTTCATTAGTGTACTTTTTCCAGCATTTGGACGCCCGATGAGAGAAACAAAACCTGCTTTTGTCATTTCTTTATTACCTTTAGTAAAATAATCTTTTATGATTATAGTATATAACGAGACAGATTGTCATCTTCGACAATAAGATCTAGTTTTTCATGTATAAGTTCGCTCTTTATTACAAACTCTTTGCCTACGAACTCATCAGCGTTAAAGCTAACATCTTCTAAAACTCTTTCTAAAACTGTATGAAGGCGTCTAGCCCCTATATCTTCAGTTAACTCATTTGCACGATGCGAGAGTTTAGCTATTGCTCTTATAGCATCGTCTTCAAAAATAAGCTCTACGCCCTCTACGCTCAGAAGTGCTTGGTACTGCTTTAAAAGCGAGTTATGAGTTTGAGTAAGTATCTTATAAAGAGTCTCCTCAGTCAGAGACTCAAGCTCAACTCTTAATGGAAATCTACCTTGAAGTTCAGGTATGAGATCACTCGGTTTTGTTGTATGAAAAGCACCTGCGGCTATGAAAAGAATATGGTCGGTATTTATTACTCCATACTTAGTTGTCACGCTACTTCCCTCAACTATAGGGAGCAAATCTCTTTGAACTCCCTCTTTGCTTGGGTCATTTCTGCCTTGAGCTTTTGAACTAACAGTGATTTTATCTATCTCATCTAAAAAAATGATGCCACCATCTTCGGCTCTCTTTAGTGCTTCTGTATTGATGCTATTCATATCTAGAAGTTTGTGACTAGCTTCTGCTCTTAAAACTCTCTTCGCATCTCTTACACTTAGCTCTTTTTTTCTATCTTCTTTGTTCATGGATTCAAAGATTTTAGAGAAGGATTCTTGGACTTTTGCCATCTCAGGCGGAAGATTTGTATCGCTAAATTCAACATGAATCTTGTCAACTTCTAGTTCTATGATTTTATCGTCCATCTCGCCATCATTGACTCGTCTCTCCATCACTTCTAAAAGTCTTTGGTAGTCATCTTTTTTACTCTCACTTGCACCATCAGGAAGTGGAGGGAGAAGTTTTTCTACTATTTTATTTAGGATATAGTTGTCTATCTTCTCTTGGTTTTGCTCTTCTTTTTCTTCTTTTACTATAGCGATAGAAGCGATAACCAAATCTCGAATCATAGACTCAACATCACGACCCACAAAACCAACTTCAGTATATTTACTAGCTTCAACTTTGATAAAAGGAACTTTCATCATCTTTGCAAGTCTTCTTGAAATCTCAGTCTTTCCAACACCAGTTGAGCCTATCATAAGAATATTTTTAGGCATGATTTCATTTTGGAGTTCTGGGCTAAGTTGCATACGTCTATATCTTGTTCTAAGAGCTAGAGCTATGGTTTTTTTAGCATCTCTTTGTGAAATTACATATTGGTCAAGATACTCTACAATCTCTTTTGGAGTTAAATTCACTCATCGCCCCCTTGTAGTGTTAGCACTTTTATGTTGTGGTTTGTGTAGATACACAGATCTGCAGCGATTGAGAGGCTCTCACGAATAAGCTCTTCTTCATCAAGGTTTGAGTGTTTTTTCAGAGCTCTTGCAGCTGAGAGGGCATAGTTTGAGCCACTACCGATAGATGCAATCTCGCCATCTTCTGGTTCTACAACATCCCCATTTCCTGTAAGAATAAAGATATGATCTTTGTTTAAAACTATCATCATAGCTTCTAAGCGACGAAGAACTTTATCTTTTCTCCAAGCTTTAGAAAACTCAATAACAGACTTTAAAATATCGCCTTTTTTATCTTCTAAAAACTCTTCAAACATATCAAAAAGATTAAAAGCATCAGCTGTACTTCCAGCAAAACCAGCAAGAATCTTGCCATTATAGAGTGTGCGGATTTTTGTAGCATTTGCTTTTAGAACTGAGTTTCCAAAAGTAACTTGTCCATCTCCACCAATCACAGCTCTGTTTTTGCCTTTGTAGGCAAGTATCGTAGTTGCATCAAACATCGTTATCTGTCTCCTTGAAGAGGAACAAGTCCCTCCTCAATTCCTCTCACTGAAGCTTCGCCAGTCGGCGAGAGAATTTCATATCGGTCTCCTTG
>JAVEST010000041.1:0-15209 GCA_034006465.1 Sulfurimonas sp.
TCTCACTGAAGCTATCATATCTACTCTCCCTGAACATCCACATGGAGTATTGCGTGTATAGCGTGGCCTAGTTTTAAGTCAAGCTCGTGCTCACCTATGGTTTTAATTGCAACTTTATCTGTAATATCTTTTTTATCTATCTCAATATTGTGCTGCTCAAGTAGAGCCTGAGCTACTTCATCTTTAGTTATAGCGCCAAAAAGACTACCATTTTGACCTACTTTTTTAGTTATGATAATCTCTAACTTATCAAGTTTTTTAGCCATATCTTTTAATCTTGCTATCTCTGCAGCCTCATCAGCAGCTCTTTGTGCCTCATCAAGTTTGTGTTGCTCTAAAATCTCTGCAGTGGCATGTTTAGCAAATCCTTTTGCAATAAGGAAGTTTTTTCCATAACCATCTTTAACCTCTTTAACTTCGCCTCTTTTACCTAAGGTCTTTACATCTTTAATTAACAGTACTTTCATAATCTTTTCCTTTTACTATTTGTCACGCAAAACGAACAAGTCCGTTTTACTACTCCGAGCTTATTTTGGACTTTTTGGCTTTAAAGTCACACATCTTTTTCGCAAGCGATGTTTTAACCTCGTAGATAGAGCTTATAAAATGTGTTTTTACTTCAAAGCTACACTGTGCGAAGCTCATTGTGGAGAATGCCGTTGGTTGGCATTCCTAGAAGCATCGCTTCCAAAAAGCTCTACAGACTTTAAAGCCAGACTTGCCTTAAACAAGTTTAAGCCTTCATATCCGTGTCTCTTTATCTTACAATCTCTCCATCGTAAGAGACTATCCCACGAGTTAGGTTTCCTACTTTTTCATATCCCATCTCACCTAGTATTCTAGCACAGTGAGCTGAGCGACTCCCTACATGGCAATAAAGTATAATGTTTTCATCTTTACTCAGTTTTGCCTCATCTAGCACTTGAAAGAAACTGCTTGTAGGAACTAGCACATCTGCACCACTTATGTGACCCATTTGCCACTCCATATGTTCACGAACATCTATAAGTTTAAACTCTACTATGCCCATCTCTCTTGCTTCTAAAAGTGAGAGTAGCTCATCTGCATCTAGTTCTGCCTTGTTTACAAGTACCTCACACTCATCTTTACTCAATCCACGGGAGTGATTATGAACTACTTCTTTCATACCTTTTTCTAGGCGTTTTTTTGCAACATATTCTGGTGTACAGTAGATACCACAGTGACAAGTTCCATCTCTTGGAATCTCAAGTTCTATAGCTGGCTTACAAGGGCAAACTCTGCCATCAACACTGCTCGGTGTATTGCCATTGTACTCAACCATAAAACATGGGCAAAATCTCTTACCATGCATCATTTTGTTTCTTGCAAGGCCTAGTTGCACGCCTTCATTTACTTCAGCTTCAGGGTTGTACTCCCATCCAAACTGAGATATGACTTTGTCTGTAAAGTCTATGGTTTTTTCTAGTTCTGCTTGAAATTCATCAGAGTCTATATCTATCTTTATTATGCTCATATACTACCTTTTGTCTATCTGTTTTTTCTAGCTTTACCTTCGATAATAAATCTTAGTGCATTTAGTTTTATAAAGCCCTCTGCATCTTTTTGGTTATAGACTTCATCTTCTTCAAAAGTTGAGTACTCTTCTGAGAAAAGTGAAACACTAGAGTTTCTTCCAACAACCATAATATTGCCCTTGTAGAGCTTTAGACGAACATTGCCCTCTACAAATTCTTGAGACTTGTCAATAGCAGCTTGGAGCATCTCTCTCTCAGGTGAGAACCAAAAACCGTTATATATTAGTTTTGCATAGCGAGGCATCATCTCATCTTTTAAGTGAGCAGCTTCGCGGTCAAGTGTGATAGACTCCATAGCACGGTGAGCTTTTAGCATGATGGTTCCACCTGGCGTCTCATAACATCCGCGAGCTTTCATTCCAACAAAACGGTTCTCAACTATATCAACACGACCGATGCCATGTTTTGAGCCTATTTCATTTAGAGTCTTTAGCATCGTAGCTGGACTTAGCTCTTTACCATTTAGAGTGATTGGATCACCATTTTTATAGCCTAGCTCAATATACTCAGCTTTATCAGGAGCATTTTCAGGTGAGGTAGTCCATAACCACATACTCTCTTCTGGCTCTGCATTTGGGTTTTCTAAGATACCACCCTCATAAGAGATGTGGAGTAGATTTGCATCCATAGAATAAGGTGATTTTTTACCTTTTTTCTCTATAGAGATGCCATGCTTCTCAGCATAAGAGAGAAGTTTCTCTCTTGAGTTTAGATCCCACTCTCTCCATGGAGCGATAATAGTTAGCGTTGAGTCTTGGCTTAAGTAACCCATCTCAAAACGAACTTGGTCATTTCCTTTTCCAGTTGCACCGTGACTAACACCATCAGCACCAGTAATTTTTGCTATCTGGGCTTGTCTCTTTGCAATAAGTGGACGAGCTATAGAAGTCCCTAGTAAGTACTCACCCTCATAGATAGTATTTGCTCTAAACATAGGATAAACATAGTCTTTTACAAACTCTTCTCTTAAGTCATCTATAAAGATATTTTCAGGTTTGATGCCAAATGCTAAGGCTTTTGCTCTTGCAGGCTCTAACTCTTCACCTTGACCTAAATCTGCTGTAAAAGTTACAACCTCGCACTTATACTCATCTTGTAACCACTTTAAAATAACACTAGTGTCTAGTCCGCCAGAATAAGCTAAGACTACTTTTTTAACTTCTTTTTTCATACTAAAAGTCCCTTTTGCAAAATAAATGTCGCGAGTTTACAATAAAAGTTATTAAAAGTTGGTTAGCAAATCGTGCGATTTGGATTTATAAGGGAAGGTGGCTCAAAGGGGAGATTTAAATCTTACCCTTTTGAGTCAAAGAGTATTCCTACTACTTCTTGCATCTTTGGAAGAAAATCCATAGCTTGTTCAGCCGGGAATCGTCTAATCATCTTATTGGTTTTTTCTTCTATGACGGAGACATAAAATATATCATCTCTATCAACACCAAATTTGATGTCAGTGCTAATAGGCGACATTGCACTGTTTAGTTGTTTTACTAACTCTTCAACTTGCTCTTTTGAGTTTATTTTTACGTCAGTGTTAGAATTTTCTTTTTGAATCTCTTTTACTAAATCAACCTGTTTCGGTTGTTCAACTTTAGCTGATGCTTGTGCAGGCTCTCTTCCTTGAGTTTCTTGCATATTTATCTTTGATTGTTGTTGCGAAGCAACATTCGCTATGCCATCCATGACTTGCTCCTTATATAAAGAATACTATAAATACCAAATCGGCATATTAATATTTGACTTTAATAAAAAAACACAAATTTATGAAATAGAACCAAATTTACGCATATTACTTGTTTTTTTAGCAGAGATAAAAATCTCCATATGCCCAACTATCATGGTATATACTGGTGGTTTATATATCTAAAAATCCTTAAAAGATTTCTTTTTTGAGATTTACAAAATATTTACACTTTTTCTTACAAAAAATGTGCAAGAACAGTAAAACTATGATAATCTTTCACGCATGAACGACTACATAAAACTACTCAAATCAGAACCCATTTTTAGAAGATTGTCAATTATTCAGCTAATAGCATACTTTGGTGCTTGGTTTAGCAATATTGCTATTTATACGCTACTTTTAAATCTTAACACCTCTGCATCTATTATAGCTTTTGTAGCAATGCTTCACTTTTTAGCTGGTGTTCTTCAAGCTCCTTTTTCAGGCTCTATTATTGATAGTTTTAAGCCTAAGAAAATTTTACTTATACTTATAACTATAGAGATTTTTGCAACATTTTTTCTTATTTTTGTAACCTCAGTAGATGATATGTGGCTTCTGTATGTTTTGATTTTTTTAAAGATGGCAGCTGCTAGTTTTTACTTCACAACAGAGATGTCGCTACTTCCTAAGATTTTAAAAGGTAAAAAACTTCAAAAAGCAAATGAACTTCACTCCATCATCTGGTCTCTCTCATACACTTTAGGGATGGCTGCGAGTGGTTTTTTTGTTTATTTGTTTGGAGTTACAACCGCTTTTATCATAGATGCTATGATGTTTGTTGTTGGTTTTATTTTGCTTTACAACTTAAAAATAGAGATAAATATAATAAAAACAGATGAAAATTTCTTTGAGATGATGAAGGATACTTTTAGATATATGAAAAGGACTCCACAGGCTCTGCATCTTATGCTAATTCACGCTTTTGTTGGCTTAACTGCTTTTGATGCACTTGTGGTTTTAATGGTAGATCAGTATTATGCAAGCATAATAGCTAGCTCACTCGCTCTTGGGCTTCTTCACTCAGCTCGCGCGGTTGGTTTAGTTATTGGTCCGATTATTATCAGTCGCTGGGTAAACAATAAAACTCTACTCTATGTTTTTATGGCTCAAGCTGTTGCAGTTTGGCTTTGGGCTGTTTTAATGAGAGATTTTTATCTCTCACTTTTTGCGAGTGTATTTGTCGGTTTTTTTACTACTACTCTTTGGTCTTACACTTATACTCTTTTGCAAAAAAACATAAAAGAGAAGTATTATGGACGAATGGTTGCATATAATGATATGCTTTTTTTAAGCTCGGCTGCTATTGTCTCTTTTATGATAGGTTTTTTAGCTACACATGAGTTTTCTTTGCAGACTATTGCTGCGCTGATGGGCTTTGGCTTTGTCCTTGGTGGACTCTATTATAGATGGATTTTAAAAACACAAACGATTAAGGATGTAAGTGATGATTTATGACTCTAAGATTGGAGAGATTGATTTATCAAAGTTAACAAGACTCTATCCAGCTGCAGTTGTTGAGATGCAAGGTGAGGAAGCTGAAATGAGTTTAGAGTGGATAGAGATGAACGAAGATAAAGTTAATCTAAAAGAGTATATATTGGTCTTTGATTTTACGCCTAAAAATGAAGAGATAAGAGATAAGAAAATCCTTCATTTTAAAACAAAAGATGAGTTAATTAAAACCATGCAAGAGGTAGCACAATTTTTTCAACCCTAATCTCAAATGATACAAAAAGAGTCTTTCGGCTAGCTATTCCAGCAGCTCTGAAGCATCTTGTAGATATTTTACAAATCCTTATAGATATGATAATGGTCGGGATGATTAGTGTCTCGGCACTCGCAGCTGTAGGTCTTAGTATGCAGTTTATGATGGTTATAAATGTTTTGATGACTCTCTATGTAGTTGGTGGAAATGCGGTTATATCTCGTTATATAGGGCAAGGCAGAAAAAGAAGAGCTTCAGCACTGCTTTATGGACTTGGACTTTTTGCTATATTTTTATCTATTTTTGTAACTATTGGCGGATACTTTGGAAGCTCTTATATATATGAACTTATGGGAGCTTCAGCAGATGTTATCTTAGAGGGTTCAAGATATTTTGAGATTCTCTCACTTGGGATTGTGCTTATATTTTTGGACAATCTTCTCTACAACGCTCTCTCGGCGGCAGGAGATACCTCAAGTTCACTATATATAAAACTCTTCTCAGCTGCTGTTAATGCTTTTTTTAACTATGTGCTTATCTTTGGTCATTTTGGGTTTTCGGCTTATGGGATTGAGGGAGCTGCAGTTGCAACATTGATATCTTACTTTTTAAGTATAGTGGCTTACTACTTTCTTCTAAAGAGAACTAACTCAAAACTAAATTTTATCCCCATTATCAAAACAGATGACATCATGCGGGCGTTAAGAGTTGGCTGGAGTGCAGCACTTGACCGCGGAATTTCTAGTATGTCATTTTTGGTTTTTGTCTCTATCATTGCAGCTTACGGAACAGCAGGACTTGCTGGTTATCAAGTAGGGCTTCGCATTGAGGGCATCGCCTTTATGCCAGGTTTTGGTTTTTCCATAGCTGCTATGGCTCTAGTTGGTCAAAATATAGGTGCAAATGACAAAGTAAGAGCTTATAATATGGGAGTAATAAGTGGACGAGTAGCTTATGTTTTTATGGGAAGTGTTGGAGTTTTTTTGATACTTTTTCCAGAATTTTTAGTCTCTTTTTTTACAGAAGATGAGCTTACAATTGTAGTGGCATCTCAGTATCTCATACTTGTAGGTTTAGCTCAAATTCCTCTTGCTATAATGTTTGTTTACTCAGCAGCTCTAAGAGGTGCAGGGGCTACAAAAACAACTCTAAAGATCAACTTTTGGTCTTTGTGGCTCTTTAGAGTTTTACCATCATATATAGCTTATAAGATGGGCTTTTCTTTGGTGGCGATATTTGTTATTATGAATATAGAGACTCTTATAAAAGGAATTATATATTGGTATATTTACCAAAAAAGAGAGTGGTTGGATACAAAGGTTTAAAAAGAAAAATGGTACAATGTATCTCAAAAATGAAAAATAATAACAAAGAGACATAATTGAACGTACCTCAAAAGACAAAACAAAAGACACTTTTGCTCTCTACAAGCGTACTTTTAGTATCTTGGATAGTGGGGTATCTCTTTTTAAACTATCAATTTACAAACTCTATAAATGAAGAGCTTGAGAAGATAACTAAATCTGCTCAAAAACTCTTTACAACAAAATTGACTTCAGAGAGTGTGGCATTAACCCTTAAACTTACTGAGATTATAAACTCAGAGGGTTTAGCCAAAGCAGTTGCTCTAAAGGACTATGAAGGCTTAGATGCAATAGTTGCTCCATACTATGAACATTTAAAGATAGCTAATAAAAATATAGAGATGCTTACATTTCGTGCTACTGATGGAACAACAATCTATCGAGCACATAAAAGAGAATTTAGGGGCGATACCCTTGATAAAAGGGGAACACTTATAGTAAACACTAATAATATGCAAAGATCTTTTAGTGGCTTTGAAGTGGACCAATTTGGTATGACCTATAGAACAACGGAAGCTATATTTTACAATAATAAATATGTCGGCAATGTTGAACTAGGAATCTCTCCAAAGTATTTTGTTAAAGATTTAGACCTTATTTTTGATATAGAGCTTGGCATTGCAATTAAAAGATCACTATCTGGAATCATTCTTCAAAATGATAAAATTCCTATAAATAAAGACTACACTTTAGTCAAAGGGAGTCAAAAGCTAAAAGAGTATTTTAAAGATACAGACTCTGTTGCTAATTTTAAAGTAAATATGGATATCCCTTTGCAAAATCATCTACACCAAACCTTAGGTTATCTTGTAGTTGGTTCTGATATAACAAATATTGTAAAAGAAAATAGAAACTTTATGTATAAGCTTCTATTTATCGGTGTTTTTGTGGCTTTGCTACTCGTTATTGTATTGCATAAAAGTTTCAATATAATGCTAGGATACTTTAAAAAGCAAGCCTTTACAGACCATTTGACAGGCTTAAAAAATAGACAAGCATTAAACACTAAACTCTACTCAGGAGAGGCTTATGTTTTGATACTAAGCAACATCAAAGATTTTAGACTTTTAAATGAGATTTACGGCATTGATGTTGGAAATGAAATTTTGATTCAAGTAGCTAATGAGTATGAAAAATTTGCAAAAAATAATGATTTTGGCGCATATAGAATATCTGCAGATGAGTATGTACTATTAAGAGAAGAAAAAAATATTCAGGTAGATGTTTATACAGATATACTAGATAAACTTCATCATAAAATAAATAAACTTCCTATATATGTCCCTTTGATTGAAGAGACACTAAGAGTTGAAATATACTCAGGAATCTCTTTTGATCATGAACTCTCACTAGAACAAGCTCTTATGGCAATAAAAAAGGCTAAAGAAAAGTCGCTTCCATATCTTGCATATTCACAAAATGTAGATAGTAAAAAAAGTTCACAGCATATTTTAGGGATGAAAAAAATAATTAGGCACGCTTTGGATAACAAAAATGTTATCCCATTTTTTCAGCCTATCGTGGATAGAGATGGAGTTATAGTTAAGTATGAAGCATTAGTGCGGATTATAAATATTGAAAATGGTAAAAAAATATAATATTTCCAGATAATTTCTTATCAGTAGCTATTAAAAGTGGCTTGTATATAGATGTAGCACGTGAGGTACTCTCTCAAGCTCTAAATGTGTTTGCATCAAGACCTGAGAAGATTTCTATAAATCTTTTGCCAAATGATTTTTTTAACTACTCTTTAATGGATATGCTAGTAGAGTTAATAGCCACCTTTAATACGCCTGGAAAAATTGTTCTCGAGATTACTGAACAAGAAGGTGTTGAGGATTTTGATAGATTATTTAGAGCTATAAAAGAGTTTAGGAGGCAGGGCGTTTTGATAGCAATAGATGACTTTGGAAGTGGTTATGCTAACTACGCGCATATCTTAAAGATTAAACCAGATTACTTAAAAATAGATGGCTCACTCATAAAAAATATCATAACTGATAAAGAGTCACAAATCTTAGTAAAGAGCATTATTCGTTTTGCAAAAGACCTTAAAACAAAAACAATAGCAGAATTTGTAGAGAATAAAGAGATTTATGAGCTACTAAAAAAGTATGGAGTTGATGAGTTCCAAGGTTACTATTTTGGACGTCCTAAAGATTTTATAAATAACGATAAAGAGATAGAAGTGATATGAAATTACAAGAACAGATAATAAGTATGATACAAGAAAATGAAAAGCTTGTAGAGTATAAAAATAACCAAATTATTATTTTAAATAAAAGACTAAGGGATAGCATCTGTGGGATAGTTGGTGATACACAAGATCTAAAAGATATAGTAAGGTTTTCTGTAAAAGAAGCACTGAAACTCAAACAGAGTGATATAGTTGTAATCAAGCAAGATCAAATATTTATAAAAATTTTTGATCTTGAAAAAAAGAAAAAAATTGCTGAACATGAAGCCAATACTGTGGCTGGTAGATTTAACGGTATAGAAGAGAGTGAGCTAGAAGAATTTTACAAAGAATTTTTTTCAAAGGCAGAGAGTAGAAAGTTTTTTAACAAAATAGTAAAAGAGTTTGCAGAAAAATATTTTGTAGAAGAGAAAATTGATAATGATAGGTATGAGAAGTTCGTTTTTGCTTATGTACAAGCTATCATTATGCAAGAACTCGTAAATGAATTTGACCATTGTGAAGATTTTTTAAGAGGGTTTAGTGGATATATTTTTAGGATACATTTTAACGAGGTTTTCGAGGGTGTAGCAGAATTTATGCTAAATGAAATCTCAAGATCAAACGACTATATGGTTGAATTTTTAAAGTACTACTCCCTCAATATCATTATAGTAGATGGTTATAAATACAAGGTTCCTCTACTACAAACTGAAGATGGAATGAAATGGAATGTTGTCTCTATGCTCTCCGTTGCTAAGGTTTATATTAGAACAAAAATATCTATTCAAGAGATAAGAGAGTATGCAAGAGAGATAGATAAAAAGATATTAGAATTTTTTGTAGAGGGCATCTCACCAGTAGAGTATAACAAAGAGTGCAGAAAAGATAGGCAAAAATTAACGGAACTTTTAAGAGTTGAAGCAAGAACTCTTCAAGATATGATTGATGATATATACGGCATCAAAGATTTAAAAGCAAAAGAACAATTTAGAGTAGAGATCGAAGAAAAAAAGCAAGAGATAAAAGCAATAAAACTAACCATAGAAAAAATCTCATCTAAAGAGGTTAAAAGGGGAGTTTTAGATAAATACTTAAAACTAGAGCGAGAGATGGATAGCATCTTAAGAGATATAAAAGCTCAAGAGAAGATCTTAAAACAAAATACAGACTCATTCTTGTCTATAAAAAACTCACTAGTAAAAGCTCTAATATCAAAAAAACAGCGTATATAAATATTTTTTGAGATAGGATTTTGCCATGAATTATCAAGAATATAAAAAAGCTGTAGAACTTTTAAATCTCTACTCTCACCACTACTATGTTTTAGATGATGCCCTTACAACAGATGAAGTTTATGATAAGCTCTATCATAATGTCTTAGAGTATGAACTTGCAAATAGCGAAAAAATTTTACAAAATTCTCCTACACAAAGAGTAGGTGATGTGATTTCTAGCGGATTTACAAAAGCATCTCATCTTAGCCGTATGTGGTCCCTTGAAGATGTCTTTGACTCAGATGAACTTGATAAGTGGCTTACAAAAACTTACAAACTAGATAGCAAAATCTCTTTTTATTGTGAACCAAAGTTTGATGGTGCTTCACTAAATCTCATCTATGAAGATGGTGTTTTAAGCAAAGGCATCACCCGTGGAGATGGCGAAGTAGGTGAACTTATCACGCAAAATGTAAAAACCATCCGCTCCATTCCTCTTAGCATAGAGCATAAAGAGCGCATAGAGATTCGTGGTGAAGTTGTTATCTTTAAAGATGAGTTTGAAGCTATAAATGAGGCAAGACTTAAAAACGATGAAGCACTCTTTGCAAATCCTAGAAATGCAGCAGCTGGGAGTTTAAGGCAACTTGATGCAAGTATCACAGCTTCAAGAAACTTAGTTTTTTTACCCTATGGAGTAGGTGAGAATTCACTAGAGTTTAAACTCTTAAGTGATGTGATGGACTACATCTATAAACTGGGTTTTAGGCAACCACCTGTAAGGAAAATCTGCGCGGGTTTTGATGAGATAGAGTCAATATACACAGAGATGCTAACAAATAGAGACTCTTATAGCATGATGCTAGATGGCATGGTTGTAAAAGTAAATGAGATAGCATCTCAGATAGATATGGGTTACACTGTAAAAACTCCTCGCTTTAGCGTGGCTTACAAATTTCCTGCAGTTGAGAAGATAACAACTATAAGAGAAATCGTGCTTCAAGTTGGAAGAAGTGGAGTTGTAACACCTGTCGCTCAAGTGGAACCAACTGACATCGATGGTGTGGTAGTTGAGCGGGCTACTCTGCACAATTTTGATGAGATTGATAGAAAAGATATACGCATAAATGATAAGGTAATCATCCTTAGAAGTGGAGACGTTATACCTAAGATCATTAAGGTTTTAACACATGAGAGAGATGGCAGTGAAGTAGCGTATGAAAGACCTACAAAGTGCCCGATTTGTGAGGGTGAACTCTTAGATGAGGGAGTGCTGCTTAAGTGTCAAAACTTGGAGTGTAGAGCTAGAGTTGTAAACTCTATCATCTACTTTGCATCTAAGCCTTGCTTAAATATAGATGGTTTAGGAGTTAAGATAGTTGAAGCTCTCTTTAGCTCTGGGCTTGTAAAAAGTGTAGTTGATCTGTTTAGTTTAACTAAAGAGCAACTCCTAACCCTTGAGGGTTTTAAAGATAAAAAGGCACAAAATCTCTTAGATGCAATACAGAGCGCTAAGGGATGTGACTATTTTAGGTTTATAAACTCTTTAGGAATCGAGCATATTGGAGAGGTGGCATCTAAGACTTTGAGTGAAGCTTTTGGTTCTGGCTTTGTAGATGCGACTAAAGAGGAGATAATTTTATGTGATGGCATAGGAGAAGAGATGGCGGAGTCTCTTTTAGAGTTTGTACGAGTAAATCGTGAGACTATTGCCACACTACAAGAGCTGATAAAACCGCTTGAGCCTACTAAAAGAGAAGAAGCGGAGGAAAATCCTTTTAAGGCTAAAACTGTTGTCTTAACTGGAAGTATGAGTGAGTCAAGAGGAGTTATTAAAGAGTTACTAGAGTCTCTTGGAGCAAAGGTCTCAGGTTCAGTTTCTAAAAAAACAGACTTTGTCATCTACGGCGAAGATGCTGGAAGTAAGTATGATAAGGCGATGGATTTGGGTGTTGTTTGTCTGGATGAAGATGAGATGCGAGCTATGATTAGATGAGACTCGATAACTTTCTTGTAGCAAACTCACATGCTAAGAGTAGAACAAAGGCTGGTGAACTTATAAAAGCGTCACTTGTAAGTGTAAATGATAAAGTAGTTACAAAGAGTGCATTTATACTAAAAGAGAGCGATAAGGTTGAGGTAAAAGAGCATAAGGCTTATGTCTCTCGCTCGGCTCTTAAATTAGCCCTCTTTTTAGAAGAGTTAGAACTTGATATAAAAGATGCAGTAGCCTTAGATATTGGCGCTTCTACTGGCGGATTTACTCAAGTTTTACTAGAAAATGGTGTAAGAGAGGTCAGTTCTGTTGATGTTGGTTTTGCTCAGCTTGAAAAAAGCATCAAAGAAGATGCAAGAGTTAGCTCTTATGAGTCTTGTGATATACGAGAATTTAAGAGTGAAAAAGCTTTTGATTTAGTTGTGAGTGATGTCTCTTTTATATCTCTCTTAAATATTTTAGACGACATAGATAGACTGGCAAGTGATAGAATCATACTTCTTTTTAAACCGCAGTTTGAAGTTGGACGAGATGCCAAAAGAGACAAAAATGGTGTAGTCACAGATGCTAAAGCGATAGAGAGAGCGATGCTAAAGTTTGAAGATAGCACGGAGTTAAAGGGCTGGGAACTTATAAAAAAATCTCCATCAAAGTTAACTGGGAAAGAGGGCAATTTAGAGTATTGCTACTTTTTTAAGAAGTAATTTAATGCTCTAACTATATAAGCTTATTCACCTCGCTCCCACGCTGCGCTTGGGAGTGTATATATCTATTCCTGCATATTTTATCTATATGCATTCCCAAGTATAACTTGGGAACGAGAAAAAAATCTCTTCTTTATTTTTATAGGTTATACTAAGCGCATGAAAAAGTTAGTTACACTCATCGTTCTCTTTGTTATCGGTTTTTCTGTCATACATGAGTATGTTTATGTGGCTTTAGATGATGACCACTGCAGTGCGGTAGAGTATATTAGCGAATTTGAAGCACCTCAATCTCATGGGGCTATCTGTGAAATCCACTTTGAGTATCATCAGTCATATCTACTATCTCAAGAGGTAGTCTTACAAGATATTGACTACAAAATTATTCCAAGCAAAATAGATAAAAAAATATACAACTTCAAAACACATCTAAAATTTTATAAGCCTCCCATCTCTTAACTCCTAACACAAAAAATATAAATCCAACCCTCTGATTAATCTATAAACTAGATTTTGCCTCAAGCACTAAATGGCGAGACATACGTCATCTTGAACTTGATTTGGGATCTAACTTTATAATCCTTAGAGGACTCAATTATACAATTTACTATAGGAGACAAAATGATAAAAATATTATCAATAGTTGTCCTAATATCAGCATCTCTATCTGCACAAAATTTTGATGCTTTTTTAGACAACGCAATAAAAAATAGCCCATACTTGAAATCTTCAAACTTAGAAATATATCAGGCAAAAGAGCAAGGAGATATCACAACAAGATATGAAAATCCATCCCTAGACTTAGTCTATTCAAAGTTTAAACCAGACAACTCTCAAGATGGAAATGGTTATAGTGTTAGCATCACTCAACCCATCAGATTATGGGGAGTAGGTCGTGATGCCAAAGCACTCTCAAACGCAACTATAAAAAAAGCTACTTCAAACTACGCACTCTCTTATGCAGAGTTTGTTCGTGATATTTCACTACTCTTTACTGAGTATGCAAATATGAAAAAATTGTTTGAGCTAACACAAGAAGAACTAAAAATAGCAGAGCATATCTATGAAATATCAAAACATAGGAAACAAGCAGGGACTATCTCAAGAAGCGAGATGCTTCAATCACAGGTTGAGTATGAGTTAGTAGAGATAAAAGCACAAAATCTCAGCCTTGAGATACAAGATAGATACTTCGCTTTGTTAGGGTTTGCTGGTGTAAGAGATGAGATAGAACTAGAATTTGCTTATGAGTTTAAACTAAGCCAAGAGAGTCTGAATAACCCAGAGATAAATTATCTTCTAAGTTATAAAGATGAAGCAAAAGCAGCTTCTCAAATAGACTCAAATAGACTTAAGTGGATAGACCTAAGTGCTGAGTATGAGAGTGAGTTAGATCAAGATATTTTTAGAGTAGGTGCTTCTATTCCCTTTGCTATTTTTAATAGCTCAAAAGAGGAGAGGCAAATTGCAAAACTCGAAGCAGATAAAGCAACTCTTCTTATACAAAACCAAGAGACAAAGCTCTCTATAGAGATAAGTAGACTTCAAAAACAAAGAGACTTATTGCTACTTTTAAAGTCTAAAAATAAGGAGATATTAAAAACCCAAATAGAGCTTTTAGAGATGTTTGAAGATGGGTATAAAATAGCAAGTGTAAATCTGCTTGAACTCCAAAACATTAAAAATAGAGTTATTAAAACAAAAGAGTCTCTTATAAAAATAGAGACAGCACAAAACCAAAACATCATCACAAATAACTACCTTGTAGGAGCGTATAATGATTAAGATATTTTCACTATCAGTTGTACTAGCATTAGCACTTTTTGCAGTTGAGATACCAACTAAGAGTGCGAAAATAAGAGAGTTTTCAAACTCAGTTGAGCTAAACTCACAAATAGTCCAACTCTCAAATGCTAAACAATCCATAATGTCACTTGTTGGCGGTCATATAGAAAACTACTATGTAAAAGTAGGTCAGAGTGTAAAAAAAGGGCAAAAAATAGCTCTTATAGAGTCTATACTCCTCTCAGATATGACAGCAAATTTTATCTCTTTAAAGACACAGCTACAAACACAAGAGAAAAATTATATAGCAGCTAAAAGCCTCTATGAAAAAGGTATGACTTCGATGCAGGAGTTAAATCAAGAGAGCATTAAAAGGGATGAAGCAGTAGCAAAATTGGCATCTTTAGAGTCTCAGCTAAGTACTTTAGGAATAGAGACAGATAAGTTAAAAGTAGCCTCATCAAACTATATTCTCTACGCTCATAGCGAGGGTGTGGTGACTCAAATACTTCAACCACTTCACTCGAGTATAAAAGAAGAGACGCCCATAATCTTAGTCACAAAAGAGCAAGCCTTCTATTTAAAGTCATTTTTACCACTCAAATATGCATCTAGAGTTAAAATAGGACAGAAAATAGTCATAGATGCGAGTGATGAGACGATAGTGTCAAAAGTGACGCAGATACTTCCAGAAGTAGATGAAAAAACACAAAGAGTGATTTTACTCTCAAACATAGATAGCAGTTTAAATAAGCTCTATGAAAATGCATATACAAGCGCTAGGCTATATTTTGATAAAACGAAAAATCAGGTGGCCATAGAGAAATCAGCTCTTTCTTTTTTTAACAATGAATGGGTCGTTTTTATATCTAAGCATAATGAACAAGAAGCTCATGAGCATGAAGAAACTCATGACGAACATGACGGGCACGAACATGAAGAAGCTCACGAAAATCATGATACACATAAACATGAAGAAA
>JAVEST010000059.1:0-11223 GCA_034006465.1 Sulfurimonas sp.
CATAATTGCTTTGAATCTTTAAGGAGGCTATATATGGAGAATCGTCCATTAGAGTACGACTATACAGTTACGAAGATGTTTATGTTCACAACAATTCTGTTGGGGATTGTGGGCATGCTCATCGGTGTAATTTTAGCATTTCAACTTGCTTTCCCAGGTGTAAACCTGTTCCTAGGTGAGGGACTTGCTGAATATACAAACTTTAGTCGTCTTCGTCCGCTGCATACTGATGCAGTTATTTTCGGGTTTACACTTAGTGGTATTTTTGCTACTTGGTATTATGTTGGTCAGCGTGTATTAAAAGTATCAATGGCGGAGTCAAAACTGCTAATGTTTTTAGGCAAGCTACACTTTTGGTTGTACTTAGTAACTGTTGTGGCAGTTGTTGTCTCACTTTTTGCAGGTGTAACTACTTCAAAAGAGTATGCTGAGTTCGAGTGGCCTATAGATATTGCAATCGTTGTAGTATGGGTACTTTTTGGTATGGGTATATTTGGTCTTATCGGTATTCGCCGTGAAAAATCACTATATATTTCTGTTTGGTACTATATAGCGACTTTTCTTGGTATTGCAATGCTCTATCTATTTAACAACATGGAAATACCAACAATGCTTGCTAGCGCACCTGATGGAAGTCATGTAGGCGGTAATTGGTATCACTCTATCTCTATGTATGCAGGTACAAATGATGCACTAGTTCAATGGTGGTATGGTCACAATGCGGTTGCATTTGGTTTTACTGTTCCTATAGTTGCGATGATTTACTACTTCTTACCAAAAGAGTCTGGTCAAGCTATCTACTCATATAAACTATCATTACTATCTTTTTGGGGATTAATGTTTCTTTATCTATGGGCTGGCGGACACCACTTGCTTTACTCTACTGTTCCAGACTGGGTTCAAACTATGGGGTCAATCTTCTCTGTTATTCTGATTTTACCATCATGGGGTTCAGCGATAAATATGCTTCTTACAATGAAGGGTGAATGGCAACAAGTTGCAGCATCTCCACTTATTAAGTTTATGATTCTAGCTTCAACATTCTATATGTTCTCTACATTAGAAGGTCCTATCCAAGCTATCAAATCAGTAAATGCTATTGCGCACTTTACAGACTGGATTGTTGGACACGTTCATGACGGTGTTTTAGGATGGGTTGGCTTTATGATTATGGCTGCGCTATTTCATATGGCTCCTCGTGTATTTAAGCGTGAGATCTACTCAAAAAGCCTTATGACTACACAGTTCTGGATTCAAACACTGGGTGTTGTTTTATACTTTACTTCTATGTGGATTGCAGGTATAACACAAGGTATGATGTGGCGTGCTCATGATGAATTTGGTAACTTAGCTTACTCATTTATCGATACCGTTACTGTATTACATCCTTATTACACTATTCGTGGTGTTGGTGGATTATTATACTTAGTTGGTTTTTTAATGTTTGCTTATAACATATACAAAACTATGTCTGCTCGTCCTGTTGAAGAATCTGAGCTACAATCTGCATCGCCTATGGGCGCATAGAAAGGGAGGATTATATTATGTTTCATTGGTTAGAAAAGCATCCGTTCTTTTTCTCGGTAGGTGTGTTCTTAGTAATTGCTTTTGCAGGATTGGTTGAAATTCTTCCAAGTTTTGCTCAAGCTTCTCGTCCTGTGATTGGAACTAAGCCATATTCAATTTTGGAGACTACTGGTCGCCAAATATATATAAAAAATAGTTGTAATGCTTGTCATTCACAACTCATTCGTCCATTTAAATCAGAGACTGACCGTTATGGTCACTACTCACTAAGTGGCGAATATGCGTATGATAGACCATTTCTTTGGGGTTCAAAAAGAACTGGACCAGACTTAATGCGTGTGGGTAACTACCGTACTACAGACTGGCACGAAAATCATATGAAAGATCCAGCTGGTGTTGTTCCAGGATCTGTTATGCCTGCTTATCGTTGGATGTATAGCAATATAGCTGATATCCCAACAGCATATGCAGAGCAATTAACAAATGCACAGTTTTTTTCAGTTCCTTATAACGAGCCAATTCCTATGAAAGATGGGAGTACAGCAGTTGTTAAAATGGGGAATAATGTAACTGAAGCGCATGCAATGGCTTTAGCTGAAGCAAAAGAGATTGCTGTTGATATGAAAGATCAAAATGTTAAAGATGCGGTAGCTAACGGTAAGATACCAGAGATAGTAGCTCTAATCGCATATCTTAACTGTCTTAAATAAGAAGGGTTTATAGTGGATATTGCAGAATTTCAAGCTTATGGTTACTTCGCGTCAACACTTTTTTTAGTGATTGCACTTTATGGATATATATATCATCTATATACAAAAAAGAAAAATGCTGATGGGATTGACTATGAACAGTATAGTAATATGGCACTACACGACGATATAGATGATACTCCTGTAGCATCTATAAGAGACGATAAAAAGAAATAGGAGAGAGATATATGAACAAGCTTTATCTTTGGGGAATTATCATAACTATAATTATGTTCGCAGCTACATTCTATACATTAGTAATTACAGCTGGCGATTCTGGTAAAAAATTATCAGAAATATTAAGTAATGATATTGTTAACTCTTTGGCAATAGCAGGTGCAATAACACTTGTAATAATTACAGTTTTTGTTGTAATTAAGTATGTTCGTCAAATGCAAACTGATACTGCCCAAGGTCAGTTGGCTGATGAGCAGTGGGATGGAATAGGTGAGTATTTAAATGAGATTCCAAAAGGTTGGGGAATTGCATTTATTCTTACAATGGTTTGGGGTATGTGGTATTTTGTAATAGGTTACCCAGTAAATGCATACTCACAAATTGGTGAGTACAATGAAGATACAGCTGTACACAATGCTAAGTTTGAGTCTAAGTACTCTGCTATAACTGGCGATAGACTAGTTGATATGGGTAAATCAGTATTTTTAGCTGAGTGTAAGGTATGTCACGGTTTAAATGCTGATGGTATCGATGGCAAAGCAGCTGATCTTAATGTAAGAATCGAAGAAAAAACTGTTAAATTTGCTATTGAGAATGGTTCAAACAACCATTTGATGGGTATGGAAATGCCAATGCCAGATCGTAATGGTCTTTTTAACTCTAACACAGGCGCTCTTATAACAGATGCAGAGATAGATGTAGTGTCTAAGTATGTAGCTAATGGTATGAGTGGAGCTGGTGAAGATATTTTTATGGGCACTTGTGCAGCTTGTCATGGTGAAGATGGTAAGGGTATGGAATATGTAGCTCCAAGTGTAGCAACATTTACTCCTGAACTTGTCACTAACATCTTAAATCATGGTAAAAAAGGTGGCATAGGTCAAATGCCAGCATTTGATAGACTAAATGCTAAGCAAAAAGAAGCTGTTGGCGCTTATGTCACAGATTTAAGCAAATAAGGGGTCAGGTATGAATGAAAATAGAAGCGTATTCGCTCTTGATGGCATAACAGGTATGTTAATAGCTACTGTTTTGCTACTTAGCATCCTTGCTGTTTTAACAGTCTGGGGTCTGGGTGTACAAAATGCTAACATGTCAAATTTTTACCAAATCAAAGATGAACAGTCAATTAGAATGATTAGCACAGAAAATGCTAAGCATATAGTTGATGTAAAGTAAAGGGAGTAAATAATGGAAAAAATAATTTCATGGGGCCTTGTTATCATGGCTATTTACACAATTTACGCGGTTGTAACACCAAACCATCTTTTTGTTGGTTAGGAATTTTCTTGAAATTTCTTAACAGAGGGCTTTTAGCCCTCACTATCATTTTTTGTACAAGTCTACTACAATCCAAAGAGTATTTATATAAAGATGAAGTTATCTTTAACCCAGCATTTAATCAAGAGGTTAATAAAATAGGTGCTGAACTATATGAAAAAACAGGGATATCACTAAAGCTACTAATGCTAAGAGAACTCCCAAAAGATAAGAGTATAGTTGAGTATGAAAAAGAGCTGATGCAAAACTTTAGTGAACCTACAATACTTCTAACTTTTTCAGAGTTAGATATGAGAGTAGACATTTTAGCAAACCCTGCATCTTTATATGAATATTTTGATAAAAAGCAAGTCCTAAGTCCTATATCTTCTCCAGTTCAAGCCTTTGTTGTAGCGCTCTTAAATATGAACTTTAGTGATATGAGTAGTGGAGGCACAATCCTACCACTGCTCTCACAAAAAGCCAAAGATGGTGAACAAAAAGGAAAATATTCTGGCTCCATGTTTAACGGCTATGCAGATATTGCTGAGCAAGTTGCAAAGAGTAAAGGTGTAGTTTTACAAAATGCAGTAGGGAGTGCTAATCAAACAAGTATCTTAGTTGTAAAAGTATTGTTTTATGGCGTGATACTATACGCAATTATTTTATACATTAAGAGAAAAATATATCCAAAGAGGCAAAGTCATGAAAAAAAATAGTGGAATAATTTGGCCATACGCAATTAGTATAGCCATAATTTTAGTTTTTGGTGCCTGTGTTGCAACAGTTGTTATAACTAATAAACTTCCAGTTGAAGATAGTGATACCTATATGAGAGGATATCAAGAAGCTGATGCAGCAGCAAATGAAATCATAGAAGCTCGCATAGCTTTTGATAAAGAGTATATGATAGAGTATATAAATGAAGGTTTGCGCCTTGATGGTAGCACCATTAAGTACAGAGTTACTGACAAGCTAAATAACCCTATAAACGATGCAAAATTAAAAATAATCATAACAAGACCAAATAATCATAAATATGATCAGTCACTAGAGACTTTTAATGTCAATGATGGCATCTACAGTTTTGAGTCTATAAATATACCAGTAGAGGGCAGATGGGATATTATGGCTAAGGTAAATATTGGCGAACTTGAGAGATATTACAATATTAAAGCAGATACAAGAAAAGATGAGATTTTGGAATATTAGACTATAATATTTCTTATGCAAAACAGAACAATTATCCTCCCAACGGCTCGTGCTATTCGCCACGAGCTACTTCAGTTTAAAGATCAAACACTATTTTTACCAAACTACATAAGCATGAGTGAGTTTCTCTCAAAGCTCTGCATTGTAAAAGATATGAAGATGGTAGATGAAGATAGTAGAGTTTTACTCCTTTTAGAAGCTTCAGACTTTAACTCATTTTCAGCACTTCGCATTGAGAGAAACTTCTTTACTTTTACTAAGAACTCTTCATATATTTTCAAATTTTTTCAAGAGCTTAGTGCTGAGATGTATGATGTTAATGAGCTTGATACTTCTGATATCTATGCAGAGTATGAAGAGCACATTAGCATACTTCAAGAGCTATATAAACGATTTGAAAATCTCTGCTATGAGAGAAAAATACTAGACAGAATCTTTTTACCAAAGCTTTATGAGTTTAACAGCTCCTATATAAAAGAGCATAAAGATATAGAGCTAAGGGCAGTTGGTCACATAACAAACTTTGAATTTGAGTTGCTAGCAAAGTGCTGTGACTATTCAAACATCACAATTATCTTTGATGCAACGAAGTTTAACTCTAAGATGCAAGAGAGATTAGCTCTAATAACAGAGATAGAATTTGAAGCGGGGTATAGATATAAAATCTCACTAAACACAAAAGAGATAATAGAAAAAACACCAATCAAAGAAAATAAAAACATAAGCTGTGAGTCTTTTACTCAAAGGCTTCTGCAGGTGGCATTTGCAAAGAAAAAGGTTTATGACTTTATCCAAAAAGGATACGAAGCAAAAAATATCGCCATTGTTTTGCCTGATGAGTCTATGGCAAAGCATCTAAGAAATTTTGATAGGCTAGGTAACTTTAACTTTGCTATGGGCGAGCCATTTAACACGTCACTCATCTACCAGAAGATTAACGCCTCATGTATGGCGATAGAAAACACATCACAAGAGAACTACGCAAGACTACAAAAAGTAGGCGATGAGATATATAAAGAGCTCTTTGGCATCTACTATAAAAAAACTCATGAGATAGATGCTACTAAACTTCTAAACTCTTTTTTAGAGTTATGCGAAGTTACATCTGAGCAGAAGAAGATATATAATGAACAGGTGTATCTGCTAAAAAATATACTCCCAAGTATGCAAGAAATGAGTGTGAAATCTCTCATATCAATGTTTTTACAAAGACTAAACACTACAGCCCTAGATGATGTAAGAGGTGGCGAAGTTACCGTGATGGGCTTACTAGAGACTAGAGCCATCAACTTTGAAGCGGTGATAATACTTGACTTTAGTGATGCAAATGTCCCAAAGCGAAGTGATAAAGATATGTTTTTAAACACAAACATAAGAGAGATGGCAAGCTTGCCAACTATGAGTGATAGAGAAAACTTGCAAAAATACTACTACGAGATGCTTATAAACTCAGCAAAAGAGGTAGCCATCTCCTATGTAAACTCACAAGAGAGCAGTCCATCAAGGTTTTTAAAGCATCTAGGCATTAAAGAACAAAATAATTTTGCAGAGCAAGACTATGCAGAGATACTCTTTAGTGAAGAAAAAGTACCATCAGCACCAAAAGAGGATGAGATAATACTTGCCTATAGTTTTAAAGATGTAACACTCTCAGCTACAAAACTAAAAATATTTTTAAGCTGCAAAAGAAGATACTACTACAAATATATAAAAGGCATCAAACATCATGAGATTCCAAAAGATATGCCAGCTGAACATGAGATAGGAACAGCTGTTCATGAAGCTTTGAAAAATCTATATACGAAAAAAAGTTCTTATGTGGATTTAGAAGAGCTAAAAAAAGACTTGCACACAGAGCTAGATGCAGTTCGTGGTAAAAGTGAGCTAGATAAGTATCTCATCGAGTTACAAAAGAGAAGATTAGAGGCATTTTGTGCTTTTGAGATAGAGAGATTTAGTGATGGATATAGAGTCTTTGCTTGTGAGAAGGAACTAGAGAGTAGTTATACTGGGATAAAGATTATGGGGAGTATAGACAGGATGGATATCAAAGATAACATCTTAGAAGTTCTTGACTATAAAACAGGTTCATACCCAACATTTAATGCAAAAAACTTTAGCGAAGCGACTGATTTTCAACTGGAGTTTTACTATCTTTTAGCTTCACAGCTTAAAGAGGTCAATTCTTGTGGGTATTATGATTTAAAAGAGATAAAGATAGCAAAAGAGGGTTTTTTGCAAGAAAAACTAGGGGTTTTAGCCTCGCATATAAGAGATTTGCTAATGATAGAGGAAGTGAATTTTGAACTGTGTGAAGATATAAAAAATTGTCAATATTGTGAATATAAAATCATGTGCGGTAGAGAGTAATGCTTAAACAAAACCTAGCCTATGAGGCGAGTGCTGGAAGTGGTAAAACTTTTATGCTTGTAGTCCGTTATCTCTCACTGCTTTTTTTGGGAGCCTCGCCTGCAAAAATCTTAGCACTCACTTTTACAAACAAAGCGGCTCACGAGATGCAAGAGAGGATAGTAGAGACTTTAGAGGAGTTAGAGAGCAGGGGTGAATTAGAAGAGATAGCAAAAGTTACAGGCTTAACAAAAGCACAACTACTTAAAAATAGAGATGAGATTTTAGAGAAGTTTCTAAACTCAAACTCTAAGATAATGACCATAGATAAGTTTTTCTCACACATCTTACGCAAGTTTTCGCTCTATGCTTCACTTATGCCAGACTTTACAACTATGGGCTCTCAGCACGAGTTAAAACTTCTCTCACGCTTTTTAAAAGAGGTGGAAATTGCTAGAAAAAAAGAGACACTCATCACGCTCTCGCTTCAATCAAACAAAAGACTTACAGATATCTTTACACTTCTTGATGAGTTCTATATCAAGCAACAAGAACTATCACATTTGGAGTTTAAAAAAGAGGAATTCCTACACTTCGAAGATATAGCACTAAGTCATTTAGAGAGTCTCAGAGAGATAGTGAGTAGATGCAAAGCGGCTTCCTCTACAGTTATAAACTCAGTAGATGCCACGACATTTGCGGGGTTGCTAGAAAAGAGTTGGCTAGGTCGCGAGAGTCTTGAATATAGAACATTTTCAAAGTGCTTCACCCCAGAGATGGATGTGCACCTAAGAGAGATTCAACAAGCCATTAGAGCACACACAAGAGCAAAAGAGCAAAATTTCTTTTACGCACTAAGCGAACTCACTCACATCTATGAAAAAGCGAAAAAAGCACTATATATGGAAGATAGTGAACTAAGTTTTAACGATGTCACGCTCTTAGTTTATAAGATTTTAAAAGAGCAGATTGATAGTGAATTTTTGTATTTTAGACTAGATGCCAATATTGAGCATATCCTTTTAGATGAGTTTCAAGACACTAGCATCTTGCAGTATGAGATACTAAAACCGCTCATTAGTGAGATAGTCTCAGGTAGCGGAGTAAAAGAGGATACGAGTTTCTTTTTTGTTGGAGATGTGAAGCAGTCCATCTATAGATTTCGTGGTGGTGTGAGTGCATTGTTTGGAGAAGTTGTGCGTGAGTGCCATACAGAAGTAGAGGCCCTTCTTACAAACTATCGTTCACAAAAAAATATCATAGAGTTTGTAAATGAGACATTTTCAAGCAAGATTAAAAACTACGCACCGCAAAAGACAAGAGAAGATGCTGATGGTGGATATGTTGAAGTGAGTTTAAGCGAGGATATCCTAGAAGCAACGCTTGCTAAAACCAAAGAGCTTATAGACTTAAGAGGCGATATAAACGAGATAGCCATACTCTGTGCAACAAATGGTGATGGCGAGGTTATAAAAGAGCTTTTAGAAGAGCAAGGCATAGAAGTAGTCACAGAGACAACAACAAAACTTATAAATCAAAGAAGTGTAAAAGCGGTTTTGGAGTATTTAAAGTACCTCTATTTTGGTGAAGATATCTACAGACACAACTTTTTTGCACTTATCCAAAGTGATGCGGAGATTATCGCAAAGATAGATTTGAAAAAAACAAAACTCTCACAGCTCATAAAAGGCGCTATTGATAAGTACGGACTATTTAGCGATGACTTTCATCTTATCCGTTTTATGGATGCCATCAGCTCTTATGATGATATAGAAGCGCTACTTTTTGAGTATGAGAGGCTAGACATTAGTGCAGCTGCATCTGACATAAACGGAGTAAGAGTTCTAACTATCCATAAGTCAAAAGGGCTAGAGTACGAACATGTTATAGTGATGGATAGGCTCAAAAAAGCTCCACCAGCAAGAGAGCAAATAGTCTATGAGTATGATGGCATCAAGCTAAGAGATGTTTACCTAAGAGTAAAGGGGCGAGACGAGTTAGATGAGGGGTATGCCGAGGCACTAGCAAAAGAGAAAATCTTAACAAAAGAAGATACTCTAAATGCCCTCTATGTTGCTTTTACAAGGGCAAAAGAGAGTCTTTACATTATATCAAAACTAAAAGATTCTAGCTTTGATATTTTAGAACTAGAAGCAAAAAGCGGTGGTAAATTAAAAGCACAAGGAAGTGAGGCTTTAGCCTCACAAAACAAGCAAATTTTAGGCGAGGCTAAAGCCTCGCTTCCTAAGCTTAGCTACGAAGAGCTATATTATGGAACTCAAAGTGATATCTTAAAGCTAGAAGAGTCACAAGAAGAGGATTTAAAAGCCATAAACTTTGGTATAGCACTTCACTATATGCTTGAGATGCTAGCGGATTTTTCAACAAGTAGCATAACAAATGCAAAAAATATGATGCTAAACAAATATGGATATACACTAGACCTAGATGAGATAGATGAAATAGAAAGTAGAGTTATAAAACTACTTGAAAATGAGGAATTTACCTCAAAACTTAATGGTGAGATTTACAAAGAGCAAGCTCTTCGTTACAAAAAAAACCTTCGCTATATAGACTTGCTAGTAAAGCAAAAGGATGGAAGCTACACGGTTATAGACTATAAAACAAGCCAAAATTACACACTAAATCATCAAAGCCAAGTAGAGCACTATATAAAAGCTATAAAAGAGATAACAAACCAAAAAGTCAATGGGTATATAGTTTATTTGTTAGATTCAAGCTTAGATACAAGACTTGTTGAGGTTCATTGATTGGTAATTAGGCTTAGATCCTGAATCAAGTTCAGGATGACTGTTTGCTTGTTCAGAATGACACGTGCCGGTCACTCAATGCTTGATATGGAATCTGGTTCATAGATGCATCATAGGGTTTAATTATTGCATATTTACAACAAATGCTATATAATCTAAAAAATCATAAGGAAGAAACGATGAAAAAGTATATCTGTGATGTTTGTGGGTGGATTTACGATCCTGAGATTGGTGATCCTGATGGAGATATAGCTCCTGGAACTAAATTTGAAGATATCCCAGATGATTGGGTTTGTCCAGAGTGTGGAGTATCAAAAGAAGACTTTTCTCCTTATGACGGAGAGTAATTGATTCTCCCGTTTTTTGAGGGATTTTTACTTGGACTTGGTGCGGCTGTCCCACTAGGTCCTATCAATATTCTTATAATGAACGAAGCCATAAAAGAGTACAAAAGTGCGGTAATGATAGGACTTGGAGCGATGAGTTCTGACATTATCTATCTCTTTTTAATTATGCTTGGGCTCGTGGCTTTTTTCAAACAACCTTATATCTTAAACTTTCTCTCTCTTTTTGGAGCTTTTTTTCTCATTTATCTAGCGTATGGTATATTTAAAAGCAGAAATAGTAAGCAAAAAACGGGTCAAGTACCTAAAAAAAGCACTTACTCAAAACTCTACATAAAAGGGCTGACTCTAACTTTTATAAATCCATATACTATAGGTTTTTGGTTAAGTGTTTCAGGTTTTGTAGCATCAAAAGAGCTAGAGATGTTTGCCACTCTCTTTGGGATGCTTAGTGCCATAGCACTTTGGATAACCATCATGCCATACTTAGTTCATAGGTCTAAACATAGGATTTCGCCTAAGGTGTCATACTGGATAAACATAGTCTCAGCCGTGATACTACTTGGTTTTGGACTAGCAATGCTTCTTAATCTTTTAAGTAAAACATCTCTTTAGGAAGCGAGGTTTTAAGCTCGTAGATAGGGCTTTCATCATAAATTATTAGTCAAAAAGCTTTATCTCGTCAATGCTGTAGTTATATATAGAATTAATCTTCCCATCAACTAAGTTACACTCAAAACTCACATCAGACTGAAATTGAGATTTCCTCTGGCTCCAATGCTCTGAGTGGGAGTCTATATATACATTATTACTCAGATATATATATGAGCTCCT
>JAVEST010000043.1:0-14108 GCA_034006465.1 Sulfurimonas sp.
GGAGCGAGGTTTTAACCTCGTAGCTGTGGTTAGTAAAACCATGAGTTTTAAAGCTTAAAATAAACATAAATAAAGCTATATTTAAGCTTATATGGTTATACTTCCGCCAAGAAAATAAAAAGAAAGGTTCTAAGGTCATGAAATTTACAAAAATTGCAACTTCTGAACAAATCGATCAAAAATGGGTTTTGATTGATGCAGAGGGTAAAACTTTCGGTCGTATGATTACAGAAGTAGCTACTATACTTCGTGGTAAAAATAAGCCTTGTTATACTCCAAATATTGATTGTGGTGACTTCGTTGTTATCATCAACGCTTCTAAAGCTAAGTTCAACGGACTTGGTAAAGTGGCAAACAAAGAGTATTTTTCTCACTCAGGTTACTTTGGTAGCACAAAGAGCGTTAAAATGACTGAGCTTTTAGCAAAAAACCCAGAGAAACTATATAAATTAGCTACTCGTGGTATGCTTCCTAAAACTAAGCTTGGTGCTAAAATGCTTAAAAAATTAAAAATTTATGCAGGTGATACTCATCCACACACTGCACAAATAGCAAAGTAAGGACAAGCAGATGGCAAAAATTTATGCAACAGGACGCCGTAAAGCGTCAATCGCAAAAGTATGGTTAACTCCAGGAAAAGGTAACATCACTATCAATGGTCTTTCACTAGACGCATGGTTAGGTGGACTTGAAGCTAAGAAACTTCGTGTTAAACAACCACTTGCTCTATCAAAGCAAGAGACATCAGTTGATATCGTTGCTACTACTTTAGGTGGTGGTTTTGGTGGTCAAGCAGATGCTCTTCGTCACGCTATTTCTCGTGCATTGGTATCTTTTAACCCTGAGATTAAGAGTATATTAAAACCAGCTGGTATGATGACTCGTGACTCAAGAGTTGTTGAGCGTAAGAAGCCAGGTAAGCGTAAAGCTCGTCGTTCTCGCCAATTCTCTAAGCGTTAATCACTACCCCTTTGGAGTCCCAAATTTATTTGGGTCGCTCTTTTACAACCGCGAACTTATTTGCGGTTGTAAGAAAACTTACAATTACCAACAAACTTTATGATTTTTAGAAAACCTACATTCTGCCTACAAAATTAAATTTCAACTACAAATTCTTCTCACTAGCGATTAATAATATTTCATATATAATACTCTCAATTTTAAAAAAGGTAGTTTATGAAAAAATTTCTTATAGTTTTAATTTTAGTTGTAGGAGCCGCAGTTCTTCTGCCTGTTATAGGCAACAGCATGGTTCAAAAAACATTAAAAGAAAATATTGACCTCTTTTGTGCGAATGGAGTAGATATACAAAACGAAACCACAGAAGCTAGCTACCTTAACACAAAAAATCATTATGAATTTATACTAAGAGATGCACCAAAATTTGTAAAGTTTATAAACCAATACTCAGATGCACAACTACCTCCTTATGTTGAAGCAGCTATTGGTGGCGTAACAATTGGTGTGGATATAGAGTATAGTAACTTCCCTATTGGCTCTAAAGTAGTCCTTGATATATACCCGATAACACTCCCAGAGGAGTTAGAGCAAGAGCTAAAACAAGAGAGCATAAATTTTTATAACTTTGTAGATAAGCTTCTTCAAGCAAAGGGCGTGCTCTACCATATGAACTACTATATATCTAAGAATATTTTTGATGGATTTATTAAGAATATAGATGAGAAGTATGTTTTTGATAATGGAAACGAGATGGTATTTAAACTACTAGATGCAACTTACTATGGAGAGGGCCCAATCATCGCTCCAAAGAGTATTCATACAAATGTTTCGGAGATTACCTTAGATGTAAAAGCGGACGATAAAACAATGTTTTTTAAGGCTAAAGATTTAAAATCTGCATCAACATTTGAATCACAAAGCACTTACGCATCTAGTGCATCTATAGAGAGTTTTTTGTTTCTCTTAAAAGAGCAACAGGAGAAACAAATAGGCGCATCTTTAGAAGAGTTTAAAGTAAATATCTCATCAAATGTTCAAGCAAGTGCTGGAGAATTTTACACAAAAATGTCCCTCAAAGAGATGGAAGTGAGCACTAAAGATGTGCGTAGCATCAAGGTTAGTGATATCAACTATGATATCTCAGTAGATGGAGTTGATAAAGACTCGTTTGAAGAGTTTAGAGTGCTGACTTCACATACAAATGTCACAAGTTCACCAGATTTTGAGCAAAAACTTCAAAAAGTTGTTACGAAGATATTTTCCAAAGGACTCTCTGTAAGCGTTCCTGATATGTCCATAAAGAAGATTATAGTTAACAATGAAGAACCTATTGATGGCTTCAGTTTTATGGCGAGAATGACATTTAACAAAAACCCAAATCTAGAACAAAACCTAAATTCATCACCCCAAGAGATACTTGAGCATATAAACTTAGCATCAACTCTAAAGCTCTCAAGAGGTTTTTTTGAAGCAATAAAGAAAAGTGCACCACTTATGGGTTTAGCAAGTTCATTTGCAAAAGAAGAAAATGATAAACTTGTTTTTGAAGTTAAACTAAATGCTGGAACTCTTAGCATCAACGACAAAGCGATGAACTAAAAGAGATGAAGTTTTTACTATTTGTTTTTTTATCTATCAATATCTTCGCATCAACACTTCAACTAGCCACATCATCAAATCCATCAAGGCTAAATCCGCTTTTAGCCACGGATTCTAGCTCATCGGAGATAGCCTCTTTTTTGTTTAATGGACTTGTGAAGTATGATAAAGATGCTACTATGATAATTGGGGATTTGGCAGAGGAGTTTTACTTTCTTGATGAGACAACACTTATCTTTAAACTTCGTAAAAATGTTAAATGGCATGATGGAGAAAATTTTAGCGCAAAAGATGTTGCTTTTACCTATAAAATCCTTATATCACCGCAAGTAGTATCTCCATATAGTTCAGATTTTAGATTTGTAAAGAGCGTTGAAGTGGTGGATGAATTTACCATAAAAGTTCTCTACCATGAACCTTACTTTAAAGCCTTAGAAGTCTGGATGATGGGAATACTCCCAGAACATATTTTAAGAGATGAAAAAAATCTTATGAACTCAAAATTCAACACCTCTCCAGTAGGTACAGGCGCCTACAAACTTCATCAACTTGAGCACTCTAAAAACATTATACTTGTAGCTTTTGATGAGTATTTTGAAGGAAGAGCGAAGATAGATAAGATCTCTTTTAGCATCATAGCCGACCCAATGACACGCTTTTTGATGCTAAAGTCATCAGCTCTTGATGTGGGAAGCATAGAGCCAATGCAGTTTGAGAGGCAGTTGAACCCTGAGTTTTTCGAGAAGTTCAATGTATATGAAAATATTTCACGCTCTTACACATATCTAGGTTTTAATCTAAGGCTAGAAAAATTCCAAGATGCAAGAGTAAGAGAGGCGCTATCTCTTGCTGTTGATAGGCAAGAGATAGTTGATATCCTCTTTTTCAGTCACGCTAAGGTTTGTACTGGTCCATTTTTACCAAAAACTAAAGCTTTTAATCCAGATGTAAAAGCGCCTAAACAGGATATAGAAAAAGCAAAAAAACTGCTAAAAGAAGCTGGATACGATGAGAGTAACCCTTTTACCTTTGAGATAGCTACATCAAATGCGAGCGACATTAGACCATACGCGGCACAGATCATCCAGCATCAGCTAAAGAGAGCTGGAGTTGTGGTAAGCTTAAGAGTGATGGAGTGGCAAGCTTTTTTAAACATGGTGGTATTTCCAAACAAGTTTGATAGTGTCCTTTTAGGCTGGGGGCTCTCTCCAACACCTGACCCCTATGTTTTTTGGCATAGCGATAATGATAGAAAGAGCGGTTTTAATCTAACGGGATACAAAAATAAAAGATTAGATAAAATGATAGAAACTTCACAGAGTATGGTAGATAGGGATGAGTTAGCAAAGTTATGGCAAGAGATGTTTGCTATGATAGTAGAAGATAATCCATACCTATTTTTATATATACCAAACTCAATAACAACAGTAAATAAAAACATAAAAAATATAGTGCCAAGCCAAAGCGGCATCTGGCACAACTACATAGAATGGGAGAAAAATTGATAATACTTTTTGATTTAGATGGGACACTTATAGACTCAACAGAGGCTATAGTTGATAGTTTTCACCACTCTTTTAAAACATACAATTATCCGCATCCAAAAGATGAACAAATTACTGCGCTTATAGGCTATCCACTAGATATAATGTTTGGCAAATTAGGAGTTGATAAGAGTCGTGTCTGGGACTTTGTAGATACATACAGAGATAACTATAGGGAGATATCTACTCAAAAAACCATACTTTTGAAAAACGCTAAGGAGGCAGTATCTCTTGCAAGTGAGTTTGCAACTTTAGGAATAGTCACCACTAAAACAGGAAAGTTTTCTAAGGTTTTGATGGAGCATTTTGAACTTATGCATTACTTTGAGGTGCTTATTGGTCGTGAGGATGTAGAGCGTCCAAAACCAGATGCCGAGCCTATTATTAAAGCTCTTGAAGCACTTGCAAGTAGTGATAAAGATATCTGGATGATAGGAGATACAAAACTAGACCTCATAAGTGCAAAAGCTGCGAATGTTAACTCTATCGGAGTTTTGAGTGGGTATGATAGTTTTGACGCTTTAAAAGAGCATACAAATGTGATATTTAGTGATGCTTTAGAAGCGGTTGAGTACCTTAAAAATAAGTAAAATAGAAATATTTGTGTTAGTTGTTAAAAAAGTCCATAGACTCAAGCTGTATTTAAGAGCAACTTCTCTAAAATACAGCTTAATAGAACTAAAAAAATCTTACTATATTTAAAAGAAGGAGAACGTATGCTAGAAATTAGATGGCATAGTCGTGCTGGACAAGGCGCTGTTACGGGGGCGAAAGGTTTGGCAGATGTGATTTCTACAACTGGTAAACATGTACAAGCGTTTGCATTTTATGGATCTGCTAAGCGTGGAGCAGCAATGACTGCTTATAATCGTGTTGATGATAAAGTGATTATGAATCATGAAAAGTATATGAAGCCAGATTTTGTATTTGTCATCGACCCTGCATTAGCATTTACAACTGATGTTACTATAAATCATAAAGACAATACAAAATATATCATAACTACTCACTTAACTAAAGAAGAGCTTGTAAAAGCACAACCTAAGCTAGAGGGCAAAGAAGTATATACTGTTGATTGTATCACTATAGCAAATGAAACTATTGGTCGTCCTATCCCAAACACACCAATGCTAGGTGCATTTATGAAAGTCTCAGAGATGTATGATATAGAATTTTTTAAAGAGAGTATGAAGAGAATTCTTGCAAAACTACCACAAAAGATCGTTGATGCAAATATGGTTGCAATACAACGAGCTTATGATGAAGTGAAATAAGGAGCTTATGATGGCAAAAAAAGGCTGGGACGAATTTGAAATAGGGGCTATGCTTCGCTCGTTTGATGGTAAGATTGATGATATCGCAGGAACTAAACAAGAAGATCGTGATTATTCAGAAAACAGTTCTTATACGGCAAGTGTTGCTGACTGGAGACTAATCAAGCCAGTGTTTAACAAAGATTACTGTATTGACTGTCAGTTTTGTTGGGTTTACTGTCCAGATGTTTCGATCATATCAAGAGATAAGAAAATGATAGGTATAGATATGGATCACTGTAAAGGCTGTGGAATCTGTGTTGAGGTTTGTCCGACAAATCCTAAATCACTGCTAATGTTTCCAGAGCAAGAAGAAGAAGAGGCAGCGATAGCATCATGGCCTGCAAAAAATGAGGAGAAGTAATAATGGCATTTGATAAAATGGAATTAAAAGATATTGAAGTATGGGATGGCAACTTCGCAGCTGCTCAAGCTTTAAGACAGTGCCAAATTGACGTGGTTGCTGCTTACCCAATTACTCCATCAACTCCAATCGTTGAAGGTTATGCAAAATTTTTATCGGATAACTATATAGAGGGTGAGTTTGTTATGGTTGAGTCCGAACACGCTGCAATGTCTGGCTGTATCGGTGCAGCTGCTGCTGGTGGTCGTGTAGCAACTGCTACATCTTCACAGGGTTTCGCTCTTATGGTTGAAACACTATATCAAGCATCTGGTATGCGTCTTCCAATAGTTCTAAATGTGGTAAACCGTGCATTAGCATCTCCTTTAAATGTAAATGGTGATCACTCAGATATGTATCTAGGTCGTGATAGCGGTTGGATTCAAATCGATGCTTATTGTCCTCAAGATGCTTATGACTTAAACTTTATAGCGTTTAAAGTTAGTGAAGATCATGATATAAGACTTCCTGCAATGGTTCATCAAGATGGTTTTATGACTTCTCACACAGCTCAAGGTGTTCACACACTATCTGATGATGTTGCTTACAACTTTGTTGGAAACTACAAACCAATGAACGATATGCTTGACTTCGAACATCCAGTAACTCATGGTGTTCAAACAGAAGAAGATTGGCACTTTGAGCATAAAGCTCGCCAACACAATGACCTTATGACAAAAGTTTTACCAAAAATTCAAGAAGCGTTTGATGACTTTGAAAAACTATCAGGTCGCAAATATAACATCGTAGAAGAGTATGACACTAAAGATGCAGATGTATGTGTGGTTTGTCTTGGTTCTTCAGTTGAGACAGCTCGTGAAGTAGCACTTGAGATGAGAGCAAAAGGTATAAAAGCTGGTGTTGTTGGCATTCGTGTTATCCGCCCATTTCCTTTTGAGCAAGTAAGAGATGCTTTAAAAGGTATTAAATCTATTGCGGCGCTTGACAGATCATCTCCAAACGGTGCAGCAGGAATGCTATTTAATGAAATTGCAGGATCACTATTTAACACTGACACAAAAGCACTCTTATCAGGGTATATTTATGGTTTAGGTGGTCGTGATTTAACTAAGGCTCATTTAGTAGATCTCTTCACAGAGCTTCAGGCAAATGTTGATGCTGGTAAAGTAACAACTCCATTACAACAGTTTATCGGTGTTCGTGGACCGAAACTATCATATTTATAGGAGAATACTATGAGTGAAATGAAAAAAATAAAAAACTTAAAAGAGTTCTCAACATCAGCAGATCGCTTTGAAGGTGCTAACCTTTTATGCCCTGGTTGTGCGCACTCTATCATTGTTCGTGAAGTTTTAAATGCAACAAATGACGACTTAGTTCTATCTGCTTCTACAGGCTGTTTAGAAGTTTGTACTGCAGTTTATCCATATACATCTTGGGATGCTTCATGGATTCATATTGGCTTTGAAAATGGCTCTACTGCAGTTGCAGGAGCTGAAGCAATGTATAAAGCTCTTAAGACAAAAGGTCGCCTAAAGCAGCCAGATCGTAATCCTAAATTTGTATCTTTTGCAGGCGATGGTGCATCTTATGATATTGGTTTTCAGTGGATTTCTGGATGTATGGAGCGCGGTCACAATATGATGCATATCGTACTAGACAATGAAGTTTATGCAAATACAGGTGGACAAAGATCATCTTCAACTCCAATAGGTGCAAGTGCTACTACTTCACCAGCTGGCCGAGTAAGCTATGGTGAGAAGAGAAACAAAAAAGATATGGTATCTATTATGGCATCTCACCATATCCCATACTCTGCACAAGTCTCACCAAACAAGTGGAAAGATATGGTTAAGAAAATCCAACACGGTTTTGCAGTAGATGGCCCAGTATTTATAAACGCTGCATCTCCATGTACAACTGAGTGGAAATTTGACCCTAAAGACACTATGACTATAGCTGATTTAGCGACTGATTCATTAGTTTTTCCACTATATGAAATCATAGATGGTAGAGAGTTAAATATCACTTACCGCCCTAAAAACATAGTTCCAGTAGAAGACTATCTAGCTGCACAAGGTCGTTTTAAGCACCTTTTTAAAGATGAGTATAAGTACTTAATTAAAGAGTGGCAAGAACGTATCGACGACAACTGGGCATACCTACAAAGAAGAGAAGAAGCAAAAGTTTAAAACTTTTATCTAGCTCCCATGCTCCGCGTGGGAGTTTATATATAGATCACAACTCAGATATGTATGAGTTGTAACGCATAGCGCAGGAGCTAGGGAAGTACGAAGCTCATCGTGGAGAAAACCATCGGCTAGATTCTTAAAAGCGTCGCTTTCTAAAGCCATATAAACTCCAAATCTACACATCTCTTGCAAAGCTAATCTCCCAACTTCAATATAAATAAATCTAAAAACGATAAAATACTACTGAATAAATTGCACTAGTGCAATGGGCTTCCCGCCGAGGGAAACCAAGCGTTAGCGTAGCTAAAGGGACTTGTTCATTTAGCGTGACAAAATAGAAGATGCACTAGTGCAATGGGCTTCCCGCCGAGGGAAACTAAGCGTTAGCGCGATAAAATAGATGAAGGTCTCCTTCATTTTATGAAATAAAATTAAGGAATACAAGATGCCATTATTAGACTCATTCACAGTAGATCACACAATTATGCCAGCTCCAGCAGTTCGCAAGGCTAAGGGGATGAAGACTCCAAAGGGAGACGATATTACAGTTTTTGATTTGCGTTTTGTAAAGCCAAATGAAGAGACTCTATCACCAGAAGGTATTCATACATTGGAACACCTTTTTGCGGGCTTTATGAGGGATCACTTAAACTCTGATAAAACTGAGATTATAGATATCTCACCTATGGGATGTAGGACTGGTTTTTACATGAGCGTTATAGGCGAGCCAGATGAAGAGATAGTAGTAAAAGCATGGGAAGACTCTATGAGGGATGTTTTAGAAGTAAAAGAGCAAAAAGATATCCCAGAGTTAAATATTTACCAGTGCGGAACATATAAGATGCACTCACTTAGCGATGCAAAAGAGATTGCAAAGGCAGTTTTACGAAAAGATATAGACATTATGGATAATGATGCGCTTGCTCTTGATCTATCAAAAGTAGAAGATTAGATGTATATTCTCTTACCTATGAGTAGTGATGATGTAAGTTCATCATCACTATGTAAAATAACAGATGCTAAAGTTTGGACTCAAATTTTAGTGGAAAATGGTCAGTTATTAGAGACAAATCATTCTATAGATAAAGATAGCTTTGAAAGTCTTAGCGAGTGTGCAGTTGTGATAGATGACAATGAATATGTATGGCCGTTTATGGAGCAAAATATGATGGTTTTAGTAGCTCATACACAAAGAAGTATAGAAGATATTATTGAGGCATATCTCTTTAAAGAACTCCATGAATTGGCTTACTAGAGATGAGTTTGGACAGGTTTTTACAACTCTTTAATCCATACCCAGGAAACCGTTATTTGCAAATAAGTACACAAGAAGATGAGATAACAAAAGAGTTAAAAAGACTTTTAGATGCAGTTGATGGAAAGCTAAATTTAGCTCTCTTTAATAAGCAAAATCTAAACTTCTCACAAGCCTTTAGAGCTAGCCCAAGAGATCATGACAAGGTCATCATCCAAGATGTACTAAGCAGACATGAAAATCCTAAAATGATTCTAAAGCTAGCATACCAAACTCTAGCCAACAGTGCAAATATAATCATTTTAGAAAAAAAAGGCACAACAGACATAGCATCAACAAAAGCACTCCTTGAAGAGCTAGAGTTCCGCTCCGCTAACGAGATAGATATACTAGAAAATTACGACCTAATCATGGCAAAAAAAATGCACATGTGGGGTAATGGTTTATAAATTTAAAAGATAAAACTAAATAATGCACAAATTCAACAACCCTCTGCACGAAATCACTTTAAGTGACGATGGCTCATTTACAGCTTACTCAAAAGAGTATGATGAACACTACCACTCCACCAAAGATGGAGCTCTAAAGGAATCCCTTTTAAAGCATGTTGTTCCAACAATGAATGAGATGCGAAGCAAAAAAGAGATAAATATCTTAGATATCTGTTTTGGACTTGGGTTTAATACTCTTGCATCGCTTCATTATCATAAGAAATACTCCTCAAATCAGCGATTAAATATCTACTCTCCAGAACTAGATGCAAAGCTTATAGAGTCGCTAAAAGAGTTCAGTTACCCAGAAGTTTTTGATGAGCTTAGATATATTATTGAAGAGCTATCAGCAAATAAAAGTTATAGCGATAAGAACTTTCATATAGAGATATTTGTAGGAGATGCAAGAGAGTATATTAAGAGATTTAGAGATAAATTTGACATAGTCTATCAAGATGCTTTTTCGCCAAAAGTTAACCATACACTTTGGACAAAAGAGTATTTTAAAGATATCACATCTTCTATGAAAGATGATGGCATCTTAAGTACATACTCAACCGCATTAACTACAAGACTAGCACTCTATGAAAATGGTTTTAATCTCTATCTTAATAAGCAAGATGGCGTAAGAGCTGCGACTATAGCATCTAAACAAAACCTTAAAGAGTTTGAGCTAGTAGATATGGAGCACAAAATTAAGTGCAATCCTGATGCAAAGTCCTTGAGAGATTAGTACCTAGCTGAGATGGAATCTATATCGTTCCAAGAAACAGAGGATTTAGTTTTTGTTTGATGAGAGATTATGTGTGAGATATATCTTGCAAACATATCGGTCTCGACATTTACTTTTGTGCCTTTTTTGTAGTTCTTAAAAAGAGTCTCTCTCATGGTTATTGGGATGATTGTGAGTCTAAAACTATCAACTCCTACATCATTTACAGTTAAACTTACGCCATCTATGGTTATAGAGCCTTTTGGAACTATGAAAGGGATGAACTTTTTATCTATACTTATAAAAACATCATAAGAGTTTCCATTTTGTTTTATCTCTTTTATCTCCCCGATGGCATCTATATGACCTTGAACCACATGACCCTCAAACCTATCGCCCATCATCATAGCTGGCTCTATATGGACTTCATCTTTGTAGTTTTGTGTAGCTAAAACCTTTTGCGACTCTTGTGAGAGCTCAACACAAAAACCATCAGCTAAAAGCTCTACAACACTTAAACAAGCCCCGTTTATGGCGATGGAATCGCCTAGTTTTGCTTTGTACTTTGAAGAGATGCAGAGCTTCTCCCCTGTAAAACTTTTAACTCTTGCTATCTCTCTTATGAGCCCTGTAAACATTGACTATCCTCTTTTTAGTATATCTAGCTTCCAAGTGAGGCTTTTAGGAACGCTAACCCGCGATGTTTTCCATAATGAGCCTCTTTTTGTGCCTGTCGCCGAGACTGAGGTCTCAGTTTCAAAAAAAACCAAGTTCTTCGCAAGTGAGGCTTTAGCCTCGCCTTATATAGAACTCATCTTAAAAAACTATTTGCCCATCTTCTTGCAGATTTTTAATTATCTCTTTTGCTTTTTCATGACCCTTGTAAGCCGCCTGTCTGCAAAGTTCTAGTGCCTTATCGTGGTCTATCTCGCATCCGATGCCTTGATCGTGGAGTTGCCCTAAGTTGTAAAGTCCTTCAGCCAAACCGCCCTCAGCCGCACGAGAAAAACAGATAAAGCATCTAGCCGCGTCTTGCACAACTCCATGGCCATCTTTATATAAAACACCTAGATTGTTAAAAGATTCCAGATGCCCTCTTTTTGCTCCCTCTTCATACCAAAAAGCAGCCTCTGAGAAGTTTTGCAGACAGCCAAGCCCACGCTCAAGCATCAAAGCTACCTCATACATTGCAGGCACTACTTCTCTTATGGCAGCTTGCATATATAAATCATGTGCTTTAAATTGGTCATGCGTAACACCACCTAAACCATTCATATATAAAATAGCAAGATTAAAAAAAGCCAAAGGATGTTCAAGAAGGCTTGCTCTCTCATAAAGCTCTAATGCTTTTGCCTCGTCTTGTGTGCATCCATGTGCGTTTTGGTACATAAAACCCAAAGAGGTTATCGCTTCGGCATTTTTTTGCTCGGCTAATTGACTATAGAGTTCAAACGCGGTTGTGAAGTCTCCACTATTGTAAGCTTTATGTGCTTTTTGTATCATGTTTTCTCATTTTCTGTTCGGATAGGGTGTCTGTAGACTCTTTTGTTTGCCTGTTTTTCTTGAAAATCTTTTAAAATCTTCTCTTTAGCACTTAGATGCTCATCTCTAATCTTATGCTCATCACATCCATCAATCTCTTCATCAAATTCTAAAATCTCAGGAACATAATTTTTAAACATCTCTTTTGTATCTTTGCTCATTTTAAAAAACCTTAAGGAATTCTATATATTAGTATGCAAATAATACTCAAAAATGCTAAAATTGCGCTTACGATGCAAAAGTGATAGGAAAAATTTTGATGAATTATGATGTAATAGTTATCGGCGGCGGACACGCAGGCATAGAAGCAGCACTTGTTAGTGCTAGAATGGGCAATAAAACTCTTATGATATCGATGTTAGCAGAGAATGTTGGAGCAACAAGCTGTAATCCTGCTATTGGTGGACTTGCAAAAGGACACTTAGTTCGTGAGATAGATGCACTCGGTGGAGAGATGGGGCTCATAACAGATGAAGCAGGAATCCAGTTTCGCATCCTTAACCATACAAAAGGTCCAGCCGTTCGTGGAACTAGGGCACAGATAGATATGGATAAGTATAAAATTATTGCTAGAAATGTAGTTCTAAACACTCCAAACTTACACTTAGCACAAGAAACAGCAGACTCCTTAATAATAGGAAGTGAAGATTCATCCTCGCCAAAAGTAGAAGGCGTAAGAACGGATCTACTAAATGAGTATAAAGCTAAAAAAGTGATCATAACCTCAGGAACATTTTTAAACGGAATTATTCACGTAGGAGAAATTCAAAAAAAAGGTGGGCGTTATGGAGAAGAGAGAAGCGAGAGTTTAAGTGCTTCTCTTAGAGATGATTGTGGTTTAAGTATTGCACGCCTAAAAACAGGAACTTGTGCGAGAATAGATAGCTCAACTATAGATTTTTCTAACATGGAAGAGCAGGGTGGGGACGTACTTCCAAATCCTTTTAGTTTTCGCACAAACAGAGACAATTTTAGAGCTACAAAAAAACAACTTCCTTGTTTCATAGCCTATACAAATGAGAAAACTCATGAAATAATCTCTTCAAATTTCTATAGAGCACCACTCTTTACTGGCCAAATTGCAGGGAAAAGTCCGAGATATTGTCCAAGTATAGAAGATAAGGTAAGCAAATTTACAGATAAAGATAGACATCATATCTTTATAGAACCACAAACTATAGACAACACAGAGTGCTATATAAACGGTCTCTCTACCTCCCTTCCACCAGAAGTTCAGCGAGAGATGGTAAAGTCAGTAAAAGGACTTGAAAATGCGAAAATAGTCCGTTATGGATACGCTATAGAGTATGACTTTGTAGATCCACGCGAACTAAAACACTCGCTTGAGACTAAAAAAATATCAGGTCTCTATCTAGCTGGTCAGATTAACGGAACTACAGGTTATGAAGAAGCAGCAGCACAGGGCATTATGGCTGGTATCAATGCGTCTCTTTCACTAGAAGATAAAGAGCCACTAATTTTAAGACGAGATGAGGCCTATATTGGCGTTTTGATCGATGACTTAGTTACAAAAGGAACAAATGAGCCTTACCGAATGTTTACATCTCGCGCTGAGTATAGACTTCTACTGCGCGAGGAGTCAGCAGATACAAGACTTAGTCACTATGGGCACGCTTTAGGTCTTTTAAGTGATGAGTTTTATGAGAGTGTAAAACTCAAAGATAAGCAGATAAAAGAGGGAGCAAGACTTTTAGAAGATAAAAAGTTTACTCCAAACAAAGAGTTTATTGCCTTTTTAGAATCAATGGATGAAGCTCCCATAAAAGACATCTCAAGCGCTGCCCAGCTTGTAGCAAGAAAGAGTTTTAGCATCTCAAAGATGCTAAAGATAGCTCCAGAACTTGAGGTGTATGATGAGTACATTAAAGAAGAGATTTTTGTAGAAGCAAAATACGCAAGATATGTAGAGAAACAAACTTTAGAGATACAACGAATGAAAAAGTACCTAAAAGTCTCTATCCCAGAGAGTTTTGACTTTAAAAGAGTTAGCGGGCTCTCAAGCGAGATAATAGAAAAACTAGAAACTTTCAATCCGCCAACACTGCAAGCTGCGATGAACATAAGCGGAATAACACCAGCTGCTATAGAGATACTGCATATCTATATAAGAATAGC
>JAVEST010000022.1:0-19517 GCA_034006465.1 Sulfurimonas sp.
ATGGATGCTCCAAAAAGAACTGTTGGAACATTCTGGCCAAAAGCTACTACTCTTTTTACATATATTAGAGATGCTATGCCATATGCACATCCAAAGAGTCTAAGTAACGATGAAAACTATGCTCTAACAGCATATATATTAGCTCAAAATGGCATCAAAATTGATGGCGAAAAAATGACTGATGAGTATGTCTTAAATGCAGAAAAACTTGCAAAAGTAGTTCTTCCAAATAATGATGGTTTTTATCCAAATATTGATGGTCCAGAAGGTCCAGCAAACGTAAAAGCATTCTTTGCTGATCGTGCTAAAAACATTGGCGCTGGTGTAAGATGTATGACTGATTGTAAAGATCCAGGAATGGAAGCAGCAGGTGCAAAAGAAGCAGAACTTGTAAGAATTGACTATGAAATGGCGGATGTAGTGCCTCCATATTCAACAGTGAGAGACCTACCACCTGAGAGTGAAGGTGTAACTATCTCTAAAGCTGAAAAAATGTATAATGAATCTTGTAAGCTATGCCATTCAAGCGACAGAATGGGTGCTCCGGCTGTAGGAGATGTACAAGCGTGGAAATCTGCTACAAAAAAAGGTTTTGATCAAGTACTAAGGAATTCGATTGATGGTATAGGTGGAATGCCTCCAAAAGGCGGTAACGATAGTCTAACCTCAGATGAGGTTAAATCAATAGTTGAATTTATGATAGATTCAAGTAAGTAAAACTTTAAATTAAAAATAAGGAAAATAAAATGGATAGAAGAAAATTTTTAGGCGTAGGTCTTGCAGCATTTGCTGCAATCGTTATGCCAGGTACAGACTTAAGTGCAGTAGACTTTAGAGAGACTATGCCACAAGCGTGGGAAGTAGAAAAAACAGTTGACGGTATTAAAGCACTTTATGGTAGTGGTGCGCTTAAAGAGAGTCCAAAATTCTCATTTAAAGCTCCAAAACTAGCTGAAAATGGTGGGTCAATTCCAATTACGATTAAATCGTCATTAGATTTAGAGTCAGTAGCACTTTTCCAAGATGCTAACCCAAGATGTCTCTCTTGCGTATTCTCTGTACCTGTAGGTGCTATTATAGATTACGATTTTAGAATTAAGATGAGACAGACTGCTGTTGTAACTATCGTTGGTAAGGAAAGAGGTACAGGAACTCTTTATACTGCGTCAAAAGAGATAGACGTTTCTATTGGTGGTTGTGGAGGTTGATATACCTCCCTTCGACAGTAAGATAATTGTAAAATAGAATATAAAATAAAATAAAAAGGTAAAAAAATGGCAAAGATGAAAATAAAAGCAAAAGAAAAAAAAGGCATCGTTAAAGTAAAAGCGATGTTCACAAGTTTGATGGCTGACAAAGAAGAGGCAATCAAAAAAGGAATTAGTCCGTCATACATTAGATACATAGTAGCTAAAGTTAAAGATGCTGTAGTGTACGAAGTAACTATGAGTGGTTTTATGTCTGAGAACCCGCTTGTTAAGTTTGAATTTAAAGGTAATAAAGGTGATAAGATAACTTTTACTACAATTGATAATGACAATAAAACGGAAACAGACACTCAAAAAATCAAATAGGGATACCTTATGAAAATTAAAATCATTATTTTATTAGCGATAGTTGCATTTGTTATATCTATGCCATTTATCTTTAATAAAAGCGTTACAATCGCAGACCCTAGTAAGCTTGACGCAGATGATAACTTTATTCTTTATGAGTGGGTTGAACCACGAACAGGTACCAATAAAGAGTGGGATTATAACTTAAAGCCAGTGCAAGTAAGCGACAGAGTATGGTGTTTCTTCGGTGCTATGGAGATGCCAACTAAAGAGAATGCTGGTGATATGTCTAACAGCTGTTATATTCAAGGTAATGATAGCTGGATAGCATGGGATACAGGTCCTTCTTACATATATGCTAAGCAAGCACATGCAGCTATGAGAAAAATTGCTGACTTGCCTGTGAAGACAGTTATTGTAAGTCACGAGCATGATGATCACTGGTTGGGAAATAATTACTATAAAGAGACGCAAAATGCTACTATTTATGGTCCGAAATCTGTTAATGTAAACTATCTTGGTTTTGATGAGCATACAGGAAAACCAAATGAAAATACTAGAGAGATTCCGCCACAAACTAGAATGATTAGAGCACTCTATCAAAATGCAATTAGAGGCACTAAACTAGCTGCAGTTGATGAGTCTTTTGACGATACGACAGAACTAACACTTCATGGTGTTAAAATGGAGTATGTAAAAGTTGGTTATGCGCACTCTGAAGAGGATTGGTTCTTATATCTTCCAGAAGATAAAGTTGTCCTTGTTGCAGACGTTGTAATGAACGGTAGAGTAACCTCAAATCGTGATGGTATTGTTGTTGGTCAGCTAAATGCACTTAAAGCAATTAAGGCTAGAGATTGGAATCATTTAGTTCCAGGGCATGGTTTTATAACTGATAAGTCAGCTGCAGATGAAGCTGTTCAGTATTTCACCCTTTTAAAAGATAGAGTTCTTGAGGGTATTGAAGATGAGATTCATCCAGATATGATTACTAAACATGTAACTCTTGAAGAGTTTAGAAACAAAGAGTTGTACTATCTTCTAAGTCCTGGTAATGTTTTTAGATCTTATGAAGAACTAGAAATGTACGACGACGACGATGATGAAGACGAAGCAGCAGACGAAGAGGACGATGAAGAAGACGAAGAGGACGAATAATCTAAATTTTATTGATTATGACTCTTTGTTGAGCCGTTCTAGGTATTAGTAGAGCTAATAATATCAATATAGCACAGTCTTGAGAAAGCAAAAAAATGTGTAAGCAAGTGATTATTTTTGCGCAGATCTGATTGTGCTATATAAATGCGCCTATAGGCAGGCATTAGTAGTTAAAGAAGTTTTACTAACAAATAGATTAAATAAAAGAGAGTAGTACCATATGTCATTATTTCAAGCCGGAAAGATTTTAGAATTATATTATTCTACTAACAATGGTAGAGTAAATACAACTGAGTTGGCTCTTGATGACAAGGGTGTTATAGAAGATAAGTATTATAATAAAGACATACAAAGGTCTGTTTTAATAACCTCAAAAGCTAGTTATGATATGGCTAATAGTCACGGTATAGATGCGCCATATAGCGCATTAGGGGAAAATATACTTATAGATTATAATCCTTATCATTTAAAACCAGGAGCAAGACTAGCAATTGGTGATCTTGAGTTAGAGATTAGTCAAAACTGTACACTTTGCAAAAGTTTAGCAAAAGTAGATGCAAGACTGCCAAAATTACTTCAAAATGATAGAGGCGTTTTTGCAAAAGTTATTAGTAGCGGTACTATCCGCAAGGGTGATAATATTTATCTTCTAAAATAGAGAGTAAATCTCACAAAATCAAAAAAAAGGGAAAAAATGAAAACAGTAATAAAAAAATTAGTCATAGCACTAATGTTAGCGACTGGGGTAGTAGCTAGTGGGGCACAAGATATTCAGATATATACGGCTGATAATTCAAAAGGGACAATTACAGGAGCTTCTATAGAGAAGGCTTTTGCAGATGCGGGATTTATAATCTCTGGAAACAATGATATGAATGTTGCATTTAAATCAAAGTTTCAAAAAACAAATCATAAGATGTATCATCTTTTTACACTTTATAAGAAAGAGTTAGTTTTAGAACTCGTTAAAATAACTCCAGAAGCTGCACTATTTGCACCTCTTAGTATGTCAATATATATGAAAGAGGGTTCAAATGATATTTCTATCTCCTCTATATCGCTAGAAGGTATGGCGAAAGTCACTGGAATACCTGTAACTAATAAACACATGGTAGAGTATAGCAAACTTATTAGAGCAACTCTAGCAAAAGCACTACCAAATGGTCATTTTGAAAAAACATCATATAAAATCTTAACACCTAAGGGTGAGCTAGTAACTTCATTTACTGGCGAGATGGAAGCTCAAGGTGATGATGTTGAAGATGAACTAGAAGCTCTTCAAACTGAGCTTGAGGGTTCAGTAGAAACTCTTGGATTTGTAATTGCAGGTTATAACAAACTAGGCGATGAATTTGCTGAAGCTGGTTATGATAAATATGACTTTTTTGATGCATACTCTATTTGTAAATTGCCAGTTATTTTTGAAGTGGCAAAAACTCACCCAGAAGCTGGTGCCTTTGCTCCTTGTGTATTATATATGTATAAAGAAAAAGGTTCTACTAAAGTAAAAATGGCGTATCCATCAGTTTATAACTGGATAAGCTCTTTAGATATCAAAGATAAACCATCTATAGAAGTATTAGAAGATGCTCAAAAAGCACTCGTAGGGGTGATTAACGAAACTTTAGAGTAATAAGAGATAAATTTAAGAGAGGGTATTAAAATGGCTATATCAAGAAGAAAAGCTCTGCAGCTTTCAGGAATTACTGCAGCTGCAGTAGCAATAAGCGGATGTAGCAAAATACAGGACCCTGCACCAGAGCAAACAATTAATGCTAAAACTACTTTTAAGGCGTCTATTGCTGATGCAAAAGGTCCTAGAGTAGTTGTAGTTGGTGGTGGATGGTCTGGCCTCTCTATAGCAAAGTACACAAAGATTTTTGCTCCAAATGCAGATGTAATCTTAGTTGAGCAAAGACATGAATTTGTATCCTGCCCTCTTAGTAATCTGTGGTTAGTTGATAAGATAGAGTTAGAGTTTTTAACCCATGATTATCTTCAAGCTGCAAGAGAGAATAACTACACCTACTTCCATGCAACTGCAATCGGCCTTGACAGAAAAAACCGTGTTTTAGAGACTAGTGAGGGTGATATTAGTTTTGATTATTTAGTTTTTGCTCCAGGAATTGATTATGACTATTCTAGATGGACAGATGATATAGCATTTGAGACAAGACTGAGACAAGAGTACCCAGCGGGCTTTATCCCTGGCTCTGAACACATCACTCTGCGAAACAAGGTTCTTAGCTTTAAAGGTGGAAATTTTATCTTAACAGTTCCAAGTGGAAACTATAGATGCCTACCAGCTCCGTATGAAAGAGCTTGTGTAATTGCAGATTATTTCAAGCAAAAGAAATTAGATGCTAAAGTAATACTGCTAGATGAGAATAACACTATAACAATTAAAAAAGAGGGTTTTTCATCTGCTTTTAAAGAGCTTTATGGCGATTATATTGAGTATATGCCAAATACTGTTATAAACAATATAGACCTTGACAATAAAATAGTAGAAACAGAATTTGATGAGATTGATTTTGAAGAGGCTGCTTTTTATCCTCATGTTAGAGGTGCTAAGATTTTAGAAAGAGTTGGAATAGCTAAAGATGCCAAAAATATGCTTGAGGGTGATATTAACACTCTGACCTATGAAGTCAATGGCGAAAAAGACATATATATAGCAGGTGATTCTAGACCAATGGGCTTTTCAAAATCAGGCAATACTGCTAACTCGGAAGGGCATCATGTAGCTAAACTGATAGCTCAAAAAATAAATAAAACAAAAGAAATAAAGTGGGAATCTCCAACTACCACTTGTTTTTCTGCTGTTTCTATAGCGCCAGAGAGAGCAATCTATATCTACACGCAATATGCTCATAATAAAACAGATTTAACATTTAACTTTGCATCAACAACCAGTAGTGAAGACTGGCTTAAAAATGGAGAGGTTAACGCTAACTCAATTTATGATTGGGCAACTGCTCTATATACAGATATGTTTAGCAAATAGTATTTTAAAAACTATCAAGTAAGAGAGATTATCTCTCTTACTTGTCTTTATTTTCCATTGCACCTTTAGCTGTTTTTATAGCACTGCCAAGAGCTGTTTTTGCAACGCTCCAAGCCTGTTTACCCATTCTTTTTGCTTCTTGTGCAGCTTGAGACTTAAGAGCTGTATCTGCTCTTTGTACTGCAGTTTTTGCAAAGCTAGAAAATCTCTCTCTCATCATATCCGCAGCTTCTTTAGAGATATAAACTAACTCTTCTAAATCATAACGCATGCTTCTGTTGATATCTAGTAAAAGTTTATTTATCGCAGGAGAGTTTTCACTAGCTTGAGTTTGAACTACCTGAGAGAAGAGAATATCTGTCTGGTTTAGATCTTCCATAATAGTGTCATAATCTTCTATTAGGATGTGCTTTGCTTCTACTGGCATATATGCTAAGCGTTTTTTAAATCTATCTATGGAGTGGATAAGGCCACTTCTCATACCTTTTAGAGTTGCAGTTAAGATATCTTCAGCCTTTGTTGGCGTAGCTTCTGCTACATCTATAGAGCATTGAAGTATAGTTGAGAGAATTTTTCTAATTCTGATAGTGTTTAGCGAACCCTCTTTTATAGCTTCAAAGGTTAAATCTTTGATAACCTCTTGAATACTCTCTTTTATCTCCCCATCTGTATCTCTCTCTAGTGCAGTTATGATAGCAGACTCTACTAATTCACTTAAAAACTCATATAAATCAATGGATTGTAGTTTTACTTGATGGAGTTTTAAAAGCGCAGATTCGTTCTCACTTAGCACAGATTCAATAGCATTAAAAACATTGTACTTTGTCTCTTGAAGTTCTTGCGCTTTTTTATCTAACTTTCTATCAAGTGCCTCTTTTTGAGCTACTAGCAGTGCTACATCCTCTTTTAGAGTTCTTGTCTCAATATCTAAAATAGTTGTAGCAATACTTTTAATTTCATGAAGATTTAACTCATCTATCTCTGTGTCATTAGCTAGTCTAGCAAGTGTATCTGAAACTCTTTTTTGGATATCTTCTAAAGTTTTGTCATATGAGTTTTGTATATCGATTGTAAGTTTATCTACTTCCATTTTAAAGTCCTTGGTTTATTTTTATAGTACCATTTTGATATTTTGATGAGCCTTTAGGGCTTCATATATAAAGTTTCTATCGTCTTCGTTGTGAACAAGCAAGTCTAAGTTCATGCTCACATACTTGCCACCTTTTGAGTTTTTAGAGTGAGTTAGTTTATGGCTTCTCTCATCTATAACATCTCTTATGGCTTGCTCTAGTGCTTCTTTTTCGCCTGCTATAAGCTTGTAAGACCACGAGCATGGATACTCTAAGATTAGTTTCTCATCTCTATCGTTTAAAATCTCCACTCTTTCCTCCTGATTTTTCTTCAAGTTGAATATCTCTTATTATCATACCTTTATCTATTGCTTTTACCATATCGTATATAGTTAAAAGTCCGATGCTAACACCTGTTAACGCCTCCATTTCAACCCCAGTTTGCCCTGTTAGTTTTGCAGTAACACTGAGCTTAAAACCTGGGACTGATGGAAGTTCTTCAACATCACAGTTGATGCCACTAAGATTTAGCGGATGGCACATTGGGATAAGATCACTTGTTTTTTTTACCCCCATAATCGCAGCTATTACAGCAGTTTGTAAAACTGGGCCTTTTTTAGTTTTCTCACTAACTATGGCATCATAAGCATCTTGGCTCATCTCTATATATCCAGATGCAACGGCTACTCTTGTTGTTTGGTTTTTGTCTGAGACATCAACCATCTTTGGTCTTTGGTTTTCATCTAAGTGTGTTAAGTTCATTATATTTCTTTTTATTTTTTCTTTATTATAGCAAAGGGGAGTTGAATTTGAACTAGACTATCTCTAGTGTATATTCATATCTATAGCCATAGTGTAGATTTAGAAGTTAGAAAATTGCAAAAAAACTACAATAAATAAGCAAGCTCTTTAAGCTCTATTTTTTCTTTTACAAGAGGCTCTATCCCTTTTGAGATAAGAGTATTTTTGATCCCTTCCCCAATCTTACAAGAGATAAAAAGATCTACATTGTTCTCTATAAGTATTTGTGGAAGTATAGTAGCTGGTTTATCCTCAGATGAGCTTATTGGGTTAAGGATTTTATTTACAAGAGTGGTATCTTCTTTTGATACGGAGTAGATAAATATAAATTTTCGGTTATTTTGAATATTTTTAAAAGTTTCATCATCTCCACAAATAGCCACAATAGTAAAATCGCGATGGTCTTCTATATTTATGCTATGCCCACTTACAAGCGCGGTAGTTAGTTTTACTCTAGCATTTTTTAAAATCCTTGTAAAAGTTGGTCTGGAAATCTCCATCTTTTTTGCAGCTTCTTCTTGATAAAGCTCTAGTATATCCATAAGATATAGTGCCTCCATCTCCTCATCTAAAAGATGTGTAGTGCCTGTTGTACCCTTATCTGTAGGAGCAAATTTTTTATACAGTGGTTTAAAATTAATTTTTCGTGAGTGCTTTATCCTGCCCATCAATATTCCTAATTTTTTTTAATATTATCTAAAAAATAGTAAATAATACTTGACATATGTCCATAAAAGTATTATTATTTTACATATGTTCACTATTTAGTAGATAGATAACTTTTAGTTGACAACGTGCATCTTTGCAAATGAGAGCAAAAAAGCACCTTGTAGTTTTCGAAAATAGAATTTTTCGTAGCTTAAAAGTTAAAATATCCAGATTAAATATAAAATAAAGAGGAGACAAGAATGGTATCTATAAAAGATATATATACTTTTTATAGAGATGGTTTTAGAGATATGAAATTAGGTAGAACTCTGTGGAAAATCATATTTATAAAACTTGGAGTAATCTTTTTATTTTTAAATTATTTCATCCATGACAAAAGTTTAAAGAGTGAATATAAGACTTATGATGAAAAAGTAAATTTTGTCTATGAAAATTTAAAAGGAAAATAAAATGGAAGAACATTTAGTTGATTGGAGTAGAGCCCAGTTTGCACTTACTGCTATGTATCACTGGATATTTGTACCACTTACATTAGGACTTGGCTTTATAGTTGCAATTATGGAGACTATCTATGTTAGAAGCGGAAGTGAATTTTGGAAAAAAACTACTAAATTTTGGATGACCCTGTTTGCAATAAACTTTGCAATAGGTGTAGCTACTGGGATTATAATGGAGTTTGAGTTTGGAACAAACTGGGCGAATTATAGCTGGTTTGTTGGAGATATATTTGGTGCACCACTCGCTGTTGAAGGGATTTTAGCATTTTTTATGGAGAGTACTTTTTTTGCAGTTATGTTTTTTGGTTGGGATAAAGTAGGTAAGAAGTTTCATCTACTCTCTACTTGGCTAGTTGCAATTGGCTCAAATCTTTCAGCTTTATGGATACTTGTAGCAAATGGCTGGATGCAGTACCCTGTAGGGATGGAGTTTAACCCAGATACGGTTCGAAATGAGATGATAAATTTTTGGGATGTCCTACTTAGTCCTGTGGCTGTTACTAAATTTTTACACACTATAGGAAGTGGATATGTGATGGCAGCACTCTTTGTTGTGGGCATATCTGCTTGGTATTTGCTAAAAGGCAGAGATATTATCTTTGCTAAAAAATCAATGATAATTGGCTCGACTTTTGGTTTAATTGCAAGTCTATTTTTAATATTTAGCGGAGATGAATCAGCTCATCAAGTAGCCCTTAAGCAACCTGTAAAATTAGCCGCTATGGAAGGTCTATATGAGGGAAAAGAGAGTGCTGGAATTGTTGCTCTTGGTATGTTAAATAGTAAAAAAACGCTAAGTAATGATGAAGAGACCTTTAATTTTGAAGTAGAGATTCCTTATGCACTTGCCCTCCTAGGATATCACGATACTACAGCTTATGTCCCAGGCTTAAAAGATTTAGTCTATGGAAATGAAGCAAGAGGCATTATGAGCGCACAAGACAAGATGAATCAAGGTAAGTTGGCAGTTAGGGCACTGGAAGATTACAAAGAAGCTAAAAAACTAAACGATACGCTAAAAGCTGCTGATGCTAGGATAGTCTTAGAAGAAAATATGCAATATTTTGGATATGGCCATATAAAATCTCCTGAGGATATTGTTCCACCTGTCGCTACTACTTTTTATGCTTTTCACATCATGGTAGGACTTGGTGGATGGTTTACTCTTCTTTTTGGGATACTTCTGTATCTATCTATGAAAAAAGATATTAGTAGTTATAGAAAAATCTTAATATCTGCCCTTTGGAGTATTCCTTTAGGATATATAGCAGGAGAAGCAGGCTGGGTAGTTGCTGAAGTAGGGCGCCAGCCTTGGGCTATACAAGACTTGATGCCAGTTGGAATTGCCGCTACAAAAATAGCTACAACAAATGTAATGATAAGTTTCTTCATGTTTGCAACGCTTTTTACACTTCTTCTAATAGCAGAAGTATCAATCATAACAAAACAAGTAAAAATTGGTCCAGAAGGAGAACAATAATTATGGGATTTGGAGATTTAGAATTAATAACTTTGCAACAGTATTGGTGGGTACTTATCTCACTTTTAGGTGGCTTATTTGTCTTTATGATGTTTGTTCAAGGCGGGCAGACTCTAATAGATAGTTTGAGTGAAAATGAAACAGAAAAAACCATGTTAATAAATAGCATAGGTAGAAAATGGGAGTTGGGATTTACAACACTAGTTCTTTTTGGTGGCGCACTCTTTGCTGCTTTTCCTCTCTTTTATGCGACAAGTTTTGGAGGAGCTTATTGGGTGTGGATAATTATACTTTTTTGTTTTATTATTCAGGCTGTAAGCTACGAGTATAGAACAAAACCAAATAACTTTTTAGGCAAGAAAACTTATGAGGTATTTCTAAAAATCAATGGAAATCTTGGGACTTTCTTACTAGGAGTTGCCATAAGTACCTTCTTTAGCGGGAGTGAGTTTATCCTAACTGACAACAACTTTGTAGAGTGGCAAAATAGTTTACGAGGACTTGAAGCGCTTTTAAATCCTTTTAATTACCTTCTTGGATTTGCGCTGGTCTTTTTAGCAAAAATAAGTGGTGCTTTATATTTTATGAACAATATTGAGCATGATGCTATTTTTGCTAGAGCTATAAAATCTATAAAGTACAACATGATTTTTTTCTTAGCGTTTTTTCTAAGCTTTTTAGCTTGGGTATTGCTAAAAGATGGGTTTGCAGTAGATGCAGATGGGTTAGTTTTTATGCAGTCATATAAATATCTTAGCAATTTTATAGAGATGCCAATAGTCTTAGCACTTTTTGTTATAGGTGTAGTAATGGTCGTTAACGCTGTGTTTTTTGCAGTGGTAGTTAAAAAAGATTGTTGCATTAAAACAGGTGGTGTTGGGATTGTTTTAACCGTTATGGCAATACTACTAAATGTCGGGTTTAATGGGACGGCTTACTACCCCTCAACGGTTGATTTGCAAAGTAGCATCACTATAGTCAATAGTAGTGGAAGCCACTACACTTTAATGGCGATGTCTTATGCTTCGCTTATGATACCTTTTGTATTGGGTTATATTGCATTAGCTTGGTATAGTATGGATAGAGTAAAGATAACAAAAGAAGAGATTGAAGCACCAGATGCTCATAACTATTAGGAGGTTATATGGAATATTTGTTTGGATTAGTTTGGTTGGCACTTTGGCCTATTGTTATTTATGTAATGTATAAGATTAGCATAAAGAATGTTTTAAAATTTGAGGAGAGATAAGATGATCGCAATACCAGTAAAAACAGATAAAGAGAACCCAGCGGTGACAACACTTTTTGGAAAGGCAAAGTGGTTTGCTATAGTTGATAACGATAAGATAACCATAGAAAAAAATGAGTTACAAAGTGGAAGAACTGTTGTGGAGAGTTTTGTCTCAAGAGGCATCACTAAGATAATATTTAATCATATGGGTGGAAATCCTTTTATGCTACTACAAAAGGCAAATATAGAGTGTTACCATAGTGGAGATGATAGAATCGAGCTAAGTGATGCAATAAAAAAATTAAATAGCGGTGAGTTAATAAAAGTAGATAGCTCAAATATGTCTAAGTTTGTAGAGCTTGAGAGTATGCACAAAGGAAAAGGGCATAAAGATCACGATCACTCTCATTGAGAAGATGCGATGATTTTTAGTGCCTCTTTATATTCGTGAGGATGGTTTAGGTTTAAAAAAGCCCTCTCATCCTTAAACTCTACAAAAGTAGTCTTAGAAGATTTTAGCAAGTAGCCTAGTTTGTGGTTATTTGCTTTTAGCATCTGAATAAACTCCTCTTCTAGAGAGCGATGGTAGATGCCACACATCGGCTGAGCTCCAAATGCAGTCTTTGCAATGCAGGCATCAGCATTAGAACTATTGGCTTTAACTATCGCTTTTATCTCACTCTCGCCTATAAAAGGAGTATCTACACTAAGAGCAAAAAAAGAGTCTGCCTTTAGTTCTTGAAATACTGCAACAAAACCAGCAGTTGGTGCGAAAGTCTCATTACTTTTAACATCTTCTATAAATGAAGCTTTAAAAGCAAATTTACTTTTGTCTTTGCACGAGATATATACATTTTTAAAGATTTTTTGAAGTCGAGAGAGTTGAAATTCTGTTAGAGTAAGAGAGCCTCCAAATGGAAGAAGAGCTTTGTCTTCTTTCATTCTTGAGCTTTTGCCACCTGCGAAGATGACACAGGGGATATCTAGCATCTACTCTCTAGTTAGTTCAGCTTCGATGCGTCTGTTTTGGGCACGACCCTCAGCAGTTGAGTTGTCAGCAATAGGATCTAGTTCGCCTTTTCCTACAGCAGATACTCTCGTAGCATCTACACTTTTTTCTATAAGCATATCTCTTACAGAAGTAGCTCTTTTTTGAGATAGTTTTTGGTTGTAAGCTTTGCTTCCTACACTGTCTGTGTGGCCAACTATCTTAGTGCTATAGTTAGTGTATTTATTTAAAAAGTCCGCATATTTTTGAACAAGCCTCTCAGATGCAGCATCTATTTTAGCAGAATCGTACTCAAAGTTAATATCTAGTGCTATCTTAATAGGGCAACCATCGCTATTTACCGCTTGACCTATTGGAGTATTTGGACAAAGGTCTTTTGAGTTAAGAATTCCATCACCATCATCATCTCCATCAACAACAGCTACTGCACTTGTAGCTTCTTCTTCAACTGCAGCTTCCTCAACAATCTCTTCTTTTGGTTCTTCTTTAACTGGCTCTATTGTCTCACTTACAGGTGCAGCTTTTTGAGCGCTCTGCCCAAATGCAAAGTTTAAACCAGCGAGAATCGCTAAGTTATTATCATATCTAGCATCGTTGTACTTAAGCATATAGACAGCTTCTAGTTTTAATGCAAGCGCATCTGTAAATGGAATCTTAGCACCAACTCCTGCATTAATAAAAGCGCTATCAGAGTTTCCAGTTTGTCCTTTGTAGCTACCACCATTCATAGTCTCATAACCAAGACCTACTTTAGCCAAAGGAATGATGCCAGCTACTTTATCGTACTCATAAACACCATTTAGTGCTATACGCCAAACATCAGTATCAGCATTGTATGGAAGTTTTTTAGTGTTATAGTCAGCTTTTGAGTAAAAAATAGATAACTCTGGTTTTAGAAAGAAGTCCAGCGCGTTGTACTGAAACTCAGCTCCAAAAGTTGCATAGTTATCTAAATCTATATTTCCCTCAGCGATGTTGTAGCCAATCATAGGCGTAATTTCATAATCTGCAGCCATCATTAGGCTAGACGATAGCAGTAGTGTTGGTATTAGAAGAAGTTTTTTCATTTTTTTCCTTTGTTTTTTTAAATCTTACTAAAGATTAGTTAGCTAATAGTGAGAAATACTAAGCTCTTGGATCTGCTATATAGCCTTTTATAGCTGAAATAGCCGCAACTGCAGAGTTTGCTAAATATACTTTAGAGCTTCTCGAACCCATGCGACCAACAAAGTTACGGTTAGTTGTAGAGATAGCGACCTCGCCATCCCCTAAAATCCCCATATATCCACCTAAACAGGCTCCACATGTAGGATTTGAGACAACTCCACCTGCATCTATTATAGCATCTATATAGCCGAGTCTATAAGCATCTTTTAAAATCTGCTGAGTCCCTGGAGTGACAATAAGGCGAACATCTTCATGTACTCTATGTCCCTTTAATATCTCAGATGCAACCTTTAAATCTCCCAAACGACCATTTGTACAGCTTCCTATAAAAGCTTGGTCTATTTTTATATTGTCTTTTACAGCTTGTGATATAGAGTGACCATTTGATGGTAAGAAAGGATAAGCGATAACAGGCTCAAGCTTAGCTACATCTATATTTAAAACTTCTACATAAGAAGCATCAGCGTCAGAGTAGTGAATGCGAGGCTCTCTTGCTAAGTTTTTGTCAGATAAAAATTCTTTTGTAACATCATCATAAGCAACGATGCCGTTTTTTGCTCCAGCTTCTATAGCCATGTTACACATCGAAAATCTATCATCCATATTTAGATGCTCTATAGTGCTTCCAGTAAATTCTAGAGTTTTATATAGAGCGCCATCTACACCGATTTGGCGGATAATTTCTAAGATGATATCTTTACCAGTTGTATGTTCTTGTGGTTTTCCGCTAAGGTTTACTTTAATGGACTCTGGAACTTTAAACCAGTTTCCTCCAGTAATCATTGCAAATGCTAGGTCAGTTGAGCCCATACCAGTTGAAAATGCTCCGAGTGCTCCGTGAGTACAAGTGTGTGAATCTGCACCGATGATAACATCGCCTGGAACTACAAGTCCTTTTTCAGGTAAAAGAGCGTGTTCTATTCCCATATCTTTTTCATCAAAAAAGTTTTTAAGATTATGTTTTTTTGCAAAATCACGGCTGATTCTAGCTTGGTTTGCAGATGCAATGTCTTTTGCTGGAATAAAGTGATCTAAAACTATAGAAAAACCATCAGGATTTGCTAGCTTTGTAGCACCACTTTCATCAAATGCTTTGATAGAGATAGGAGTTGTAATGTCATTTCCAATAACCATGTCGATATTAGAGCGGACAATCTCGCCTGCAAAAACCTTTTTGCCAACATGTTGTGAAAATATCTTCTCTGTTATAGTTTGAGCCATAATAAACCTTTTTATAAGTAATAATTTCGCGATTATACCATTTAAGATTTAAAATTTAAGTGAAGAGGAGATAAGTACAAAATTAAGATTTGTACTTAAGAGCATTTTTTGTAAAAGTGCTAGAGCAAAAAAACATAGACATAAAGAGAGGGTTTATACTTACAAAATCATCTTTAGAATCTTCATCTTTGTTTTGAATCTCAAATGGAGTAAATTCAAAACTCTCAGCTTCATTGCCATCTCTAGGGGTTATTGTAAATGTGATAGGAGATAGAGTTTTTACCATATTTAATATATTTTTTCTTTTTTTAGCATTTTCTTCATCTAGGATATTAAATTCCATACCCTCTGAACTCTTGCGAGTATGTAAAATTTCTTCTAAAACATCTATTTTATCTTTGAAAACTGACTTGTTCCATGATATACTAAGTTTTTGCGAGACAATTTTTCTATCTTTATGCATTAATGCATTTGGTTTGATCTCTTTCATTTTCTCAATAAGACCTAGCAAATAGTTGGCTCCACCGACCTTTTGAGCTAGCTTAGAGATTAAAAGATGGAGAAGTTCTTTTGTATTTTCGTTTTGTTTGTTAAAATTGCACATGCTTTTAGCCTTTTAAATGGAATTATACCTTAAATAAAAGTGTAAGTCAGTTTAGTTTAAGCATAACATAATAACAAACTATATATGATGTCAAAAGTGAAAGAAGACAAAAATTGTCTTAATTAGAAACAACTCTACATTAAAGGTAAAATATGCAAGTTTATTTAGACAACAACGCTACAACAATGGTGGACCCATTGGTAGTAGAAGCAATGCTACCATACTTTAGTGAGCAATATGGAAATCCAAACTCACTTCATAGATTTGGTACATCATCGCATCCAGCTTTAGCCAAAGCGATAGACCAAGTCTATAGAGCTTTAAATGCCAGCGATAACGATGATATAGTCTTTACCTCCTGTGCGACAGAGTCAAATAACTGGGTATTGCAATCAGTATTTGTGGACATGGTGCTAAATGGGGATAAAAACCATATGGTAACGACTGAAGTTGAGCATCCATCAGTATTGGCTACCTGTAGATTTTTAGAAGAGCAAGGTGTGAAAATTACATATTTGCCAGTAAATGATCAAGGTGTTGTTGAAGCTCATACAGTTCGTAGTTTTATAACCGATAAGACTGCTTTAGTATCTGTTATGTGGGCATCAAATGAGACAGGTATGATATTTCCCATAAAAGAGATTGGTGAGATTTGTAAAGAAAAAGGTGTTCTTTTTCACTCTGATGGTGTTCAAGCCGTTGGAAAAATTCCAGTAGATTTGCAATCTCTTCATGTTGACTTTGTATCTATGAGTGCGCATAAGTTTCATGGCCCAAAGGGAATAGGCGCACTATATATTAGAAACTCTCAAAAACTCACTCCATTTTTACATGGTGGAGAGCATATGGGTGGACGTCGTTCTGGGACGCTAAATGTTCCATATATTATAGGAATGGGAAAAGCGATAGAGCTTGCTACTACAAATATAGAAGAGACAGCTGCTAAAATTAGAAAAAAAAGAGATCGCCTAGAAGATGCCATTATGCAGATAAGCGATACGATGATTGTAGGAAACAGAGAAAACCGTACTCCAAACACAATACTTGTCTCAGTCAAAGGTGTTGAGGGTGAGAGTATGCTTTGGGATTTAAACAAGGGCGAAATCGGTGCATCTACTGGTTCTGCATGTGCGAGTGAAGAGCTTGAGGCAAACACAGTTATGCTTGCGATTGGGGCTGATAATGAACTAGCTCACACAGGAATCAGGTTGAGCCTTAGCCGTTTTACAACGGATGCAGAGATAGACTACGCAATAAGTCACTTTCAAAATGCAGTAAAGAGACTTAGAAGTATCTCAAGTTCATACGCAACTCAACAACCAACAAAAGGCGGAGAAGCAAAGGATTGTGAACTACACCATCCTTGAGCTAATCCAAGTGTTTACGCAGGAGGCACAAGTGCCGAGGGTTTCTTGCCAAAAGGAACTTTAGTACGCCCAAAGTAAGTACCCTTGGGGTATTGGCGTAGGTAGCGAAATGATTTTTGATACCGTGATAAAATAGGTGAAGGTTTTCCTTCATTTTATAAAATAAAATTAAGGACATAAGAAGATGGCAAAAGCAGATATGTTAGGCGAGTCCCTATGGGACGCGTATTCAAATAAAGTAACAACACTGATGAATAACCCTAAGCATCAAGGAGAAATCAGCGAAGCAGAAGCAGAGTCTCGTGGCAACACACTCATCGTTGCAGATTTTGGTGCAGAGAGCTGTGGAGATGCTGTTCGTTTGTATTGGGAGATTGATCCATCAAATGATATGATTGTAAATTCAAAGTTTAAGAGTTTTGGCTGTGGAACAGCTATAGCATCTTCAGATATTATGACTGAACTTTGTATCGGTAAAACGGTAGATCAAGCTGTAAAGATAACAAATATAGATGTTGAGTTTGCACTTCGTGATGACCCAGAGACTCCAGCTGTTCCGCCTCAAAAGATGCACTGCTCAGTTATGGCTTACGATGTTATAAAAAAAGCAGCAGGCCTTTACAAAGGCGTAGATGCTGAGAGTTTTGAAGAAGAGATCATCGTTTGTGAGTGTGCAAGAGTTAGTCTAAGCACTCTAAGAGAGGTTATCCGTTTAAATGATTTAACAACTATTGAGCAGATAACTGACTATACAAAAGCTGGTGGTTTTTGTAAGAGCTGTATTAGACCAGGTGGACACGAAGAGAGAGAGTGGTACTTGGTAGATATTTTAAGAGACACAAGGAAAGAGATGGATGAAGAAAAAATGAAAGCAGCAGCTGATGCTGGTGCATCTGGAGATTTTGCTAGTATGACTCTAGTTCAGCAGATAAAAGCAGTCGATGCTGTGATAGATGAAAGCGTTAGACAGTTCCTTATCATGGATGGTGGAGATATGGAAGTAATAGATATCAAGAAGAGTGATGACTATATTGACATATATATCCGCTATCTTGGTGCTTGTAATGGCTGTGCTTCATCAGCAACAGGTACACTATACGCGATAGAGTCAACTCTAAAAGAGAAGCTATCTAAAAACATTAGAGTTTTACCAATTTAATGCCCTAAGCTTCAATGTAAGGGATATTTTCTTTAGAAAATATTCGCTGAAATTGAGAAAGAGCTTAGGATAAAAAAATGTTCACGGAAGCTCAAAATAGAGCCAAAAGTGCTTCGTCATATACGCTTGGGCGAGGTTAAAGCCTCGCTCCCTACATTTTACAAAACTGATTATCTAGCTAGATGCAAAGACTAATCCCACAAAACCATACAAATCTATAGTAAAAAATCCAAAAAAACCACTACAATGGGGTACTAATATTAGGTACGCACATGAACCAAGCAATATACTCAAAAATAACAGATGCCCTAGTCGATGTTGGATATATTGTGATAGAAGATGCCATAAGCAAAAACCTCTCACAACGACTTCTAAGAGATGCAAAAATTGAAAACAATTTTAAAGATGCTGCAATATCAACAGCAAAAAAGGTAGATGCAAGCAAAAGACGAGACAGAATCCACTGGCTAGATGATGATGGCTCTGTTCGAAGCGAGTTTTTAGCCTTTACAGATGGGCTCAAATAGTACCTAAATAGAACCCTTTTTATGGTGCTTACATATTATGAAAGCCATTACTCCATCTATAAAAAAGGCGATTTTTATGAGACTCATCTGGATGCTTTTAAAAACTCTAAAAACCGCGTTGTAACTACTGTTTACTATCTAAATAGTGCGTGGCAAGAAGGGGATGGAGGAGAGTTGGTTATCTATAATGAAGATGGAAGTTTTTTGAAAAAGGTAGAACCAAAGGCAGACACATTGGTAGTTTTTTTAAGTGAGAGATTTCCACATGAAGTTTTGCCTGCTATAAAAAAAAGATACTCAATAGCTGGGTGGTTTAGAGTAGATAAGAGGGTGTAGTAAAAGTTTACAAAGATGTTGATTTTTTGTTTGCATGGTACTTTATGGTACTTTAAAAAAAGCTAAGTAATAGAAGATGCCAAAGAGACTACTCTATAGTTCTTTGGCTACTATCGTTATCTCCAATAGTTATTTGCGATAGCGATAGTTTGAAACTCTAATGCTACGAGTTCCACTGCATACATTAGGAGTTGGGGGTCATCTTCGTACTTTTTTCGAACTGCTTGTTTGACTTTTGCATCTCCTTGAATAGCTCCTACGGTTTTTCTTACCATTTTAATAGCGAGCATACGCCCCTCAAGAGGCGTCTTAGTAATCAAGCTTGGCATGTAGTCCTCACCGCTTTTCATATCCGCTGCTTGTACACAACTGAGAGATCCAAATGACAACAGAGATAACAACAATATAGACCTTAGTATATTTTTCATTACAATCCTCCATGAGTTATAAAAAGCTAGAATTTTATATAAAAATAAAATCCTAACTTGCTTCTAGGCAAAGATTTTACTTTGCTAACATTGTCTGTTTTTCGTAGAAGTAGTATAACATAAATTGATATTTTGCGAAACTGTATAAATAACTGAATGCTTTGGAGAATTATTCAGTTAGACCCTGAATAAAGTTCAGGATGATGGTTTGTTCAGGATGATGGTTTGTT
>JAVEST010000119.1:0-5794 GCA_034006465.1 Sulfurimonas sp.
GTTCAGGATGATGGTTTGTTCAGGATGATGGTTTGTTTAGAATGGCGCAAGTGATGCAGGATAACGTGTGCACACTCATTTAGTGCTTTACACAGAATCTAGTTTATAGATTAAGAGAGCTAAACTACAATACAAAATAAATTTCTATGTGCCTTGTAGCCGCAACACAATCTGATATGTCGAGCCAATGGTATGAGTTGAAAGTTCCCATTTATAGTAATTGCAAAGAGTTTTAGCAATCTCTAGACCTTTTCCTGTGGAGTCGATGATTTTATTTTTGTCTGTAGAGATTTGGTTTGTGATGGTTAAGACGCCTTGTTTGTAATGTATATAGATAGTTTTTGCTTTGAGACTATGGTTGATAGTGTTTTCTATAAGAATATGCAACACCCTTTGATAGGCTTCTATGGGTAGATGCAAGATTGCCGCTTGTGGCATATCTATCTCAAATGTTAGCTCTCTATGTCTCCATAAAGGCTGAAGATTTTCTGTGATATATAAAACAGAATCTTTTAGGTGGATTTTTTCTATTTTTTGGCTGATTTTACGAGAGTGCAAAATTTTTGTAATCATGTTTGAGATTTCATCTATCTCTTTTTTTGCTTCTAGGCTTGATTCTTGGCTCCACTTCCCTTTTTGGTTTGCTAAATCTATACGCAGTCTTAGTTGAGCAAGAGGAGTTTTTAGCTCATGTGTGAGTGCTTTCATGGATTCATGTTGTGCTCTTTGTAGTCTACTGATGCGATGCTGAAGCGTGGCGATGGCATCACGAAGTGTGACGATTTCTGATCCTCCAGACACCTTTTGTGGTTTTTTTTCTGGATCTTCACAGGTTAAGCAGTGATCTACTAGTTTGTTAAAAGGAGTGAACAAAAGACGAACAAGAAAGTATATAACAAGAGAGGAGAAAATAAAACCAAGTAGAAAAAAAACCCATCTATCGCCAATCATATCTATAAGCTCTTCACTTATCCTTTGAGTTGAGGAGCTAAGAGCAAAATATTTGCCATCTTGCAACTCTCTATATTGATAGATGCGTTTTTCATCTGAGATGGGTTTGTTTGAAAGTACCTCGATTTTGAGTTCACTTATCAAGCCTCCTTGGAGGATATTTAAGAGTTGTGGATAGTTGTACATCTCTTCTTGGATCTCTTTGGTGAACTCTTTTGTCTCAAACTCTACGCAGAGCATATTTGTCAAAAACGTAAGACTTCTGTTTAGGCACTTGTGCATATGTTGATGGTAGATGCCAGAGAGTCCATACCCAAAGATAAGGACTGAGACTATGGTCATACCTAAAGATACGGCCAAAATCCTGCTTTTAAATGTACTTAAGAGCATAGCCTCTTCCTTTTAGTGTCTCTATGGGGTTTATGGGAAGTTTTTTACGGATGTTACTGATGACTACATCGATAGTGTTAGAGTTCATGGAAGTAGGGTCATCATAGATCGCATTTGCGATATCGTCTCTTGTTAAGATTTTATCTGGGTGTGAGGCAATAAAAAAGAGAAGATCATGCTCTTTTTTAGAAAGATGCAAAAGCTCCCCATCGTAACGAAGTTGTTCTAGCCTGATGTCTATATGTAGCCCATCTATCTCGATTATATCAGGAGCATGGCGATAAACAAGAGCGTCAATACGCATCTTTAACTCTCTTAAATCATATGGTTTTTCAAGATAATCATCCGCACCAGCACTTAAGCCAGCGATCCTCTCTTCTACTCCTCCATAAGCACTCGCAATGATTACAGCGCACAAGGGTTGCAGTTTTTTAAGCTTTGGAATAATCTGCATACCCTCATCTACTCCATAGAGATTTCTATCAAGTAAAAGTGCCTCATAAGCAAAGCTCTCTATATAAACATCAGCCTCTTCAAGTGAGCTTAGTGCATCTATTATATAAAAAGGTGCAAGAGCATCACATAACATGGTTCTCATTTTATTATCATCTTCTATTATAAGTATTCTCATGGTAACTATTATAATTTATTATCTCTGTAGAAGGACTTTTATAACAAAAAATTATCACATTTTAATGATTTTTTCATCTACTTCGAGTAAAATTCACCCGTTATGAAAAATCTTAAGGAGAAAAAGATATGAAAAAAGGGATAGTTTTATCACTCAGTGCACTTGTTGCAACACAAGCAATGGGGGCTGAAAACTTAGTTGATATGTTTAAAAATGGAAAAAGTGAGGGGTATGTTCGCTTGCACCATATAAATGAATCAACATCAAGAAATATCGCTATTACTGGAAGTGTGGTGGGAGGTAAACTCAAATACCAAACAGACTCACTTGTTGGTCTTAGCTTTGGTACTGCAGTTTACGCGACACATGATACAGGTCGTACAGATTGGGATAGATTGAGCCATGATGGTTATAACCAAGTTGCAGGCGGACTTTTAGGAAATAAAGAACTCGGAGCTGATGGAAGATTTGAGAACTATGCAACTATTGGTGAGGCTTTTGTGCAGTATGCTTATTCAAAATCAAATTTGAAGTTTGGAAGACAAGAGTTCCAAAGTCCAATGACAAAGAGTGAAGTAACGCTTATTCCAAATCTTTATCAGGGGATAGTAGCAACTATAGGAGAGATTGAAAACATGAAGATTCAAGCTGCATATATCACAGATATCATGTTTGGAACACGCTCTACCACTGAGGCTCAACTCTTAGGTGATACTGTCTATGGTATTACAGCTGGTGCAGGTTTTGGACACTATAGACCAACATTTGGAAAGCAAAAATTTATGTCAATGGGTGAAGCTGCATTTGGCCCTATTGGCGGTGATATGGCTATGAGTCAACCAGGTATTAATAACAAGAATGATAACGATAATGGACTTATAGCACTTGGTGTAGAGTATGGACAAGAAGGTCCAATAGCTGTGCGTGTGTGGGACTACTATGCAAAAGATATGTTTAATACAATCTATGCAGATGCTGACTATAAGATGAAGCTCTCAGCTGCCAATCTTATGTTTAGTGCTCAGGTACTACATCAAAGGGATGTTGGAAACTTTACAAACTCTGGAGCAGGAGCGGCATTTCAGGCAGAGCAAACTGTTGTTGGCATCTCGCATACCCCATCACAACAAGACCCACTATATAAAACAAAGTTAAGTGAAAGTGATGGCGGTATAGATGCTCTTTACTTTGGTCTTCAAGCAAAAGCAAAAATCAAAGATTTTGTTTTTATAGCGGCATATAGTAAAAACACAAAAGGGCATGTGATTGATCCTTGGGGTGGAAACTTTGGATACACAAGTACAATCTTCTCACGAAATGAAAACCGTGCAGATACAGATGCTTACAAGCTAGGGTTTAACTATGACTTTAAAAGTCTTGGTCTTGAAGGATTACAGTTTATCTATAACTATGGTTCATATAAAAGTGATGTAGATGCAACAAACTACTTTGTAAACGGTGCATGGACAGGAATGGCTGGGACACACACCGAAAACTCTCATGAACATGATTTTCACCTTTTTTACCAAGTTCCATCGTACAAAAAGATGTGGGTAAGACTCTTTCATGTAGAGCGTAAAAATGATACACGAAAGTATAATCAAGCGCATACTCGTCTTGTTGCGAATGTAGCATTCTAAACATCTAAAACAAATAAAGGAGATAGACATGGATATATCAAGAAGAAATTTACTAAAAGTTTCAGGTCTTAGTGTAGCAGCTTTTGCAGTAACAGGAAGTGTTACAACAGCTGCTGTAACTGAATCAAAAACATGTAAAAATGTAAAAAAATTGATGCCAAAATCAGCTGGTAAAAGAGTTGTAATAGTTGGTGGTGGATGGGGCGGGCTTACAGCTGCACGAAATGTTAAAAAACAAGCACCAGATGCAGAGGTAATCGTTCTTGAAAAAAGAGCGGTATTTACTTCATGCCCAATCTCAAATGAGTGGCTTGTGGGAGAGATACCTCTTGATTTTTTAACTCGTGACTTTTTTACTGCGGCAAAAGAGTATGGATATAAGATGCTCCAAACAACTGTAACCGATATTGACCGTAAATCAAGATCAGTTGCAACGACTTGTGGCACTATAGATTATGACTATCTTGTTCTCTCTCCTGGGATTCGTTATGATTACTCTGGCTGGTTTGGTGATGATGCACAGATGGCAGAGAGATGCCGTCAAGAGTGCCCACCAGCATTAATGCAAGGAAGTGAACATGCTGCACTCAAGAAGATTTTAGAAGACTTTGAGGGAGGTAATTTTATCATCTCTATCCCCGATGGTGCTTATAGATGCCCGCCAGCACCTTATGAGCGTGCAGCACTAATTGCGAACTACTTTAGAAAAAACGATATAGATGGCAAGGTGATTATCTTAGATCCAAAGGATAGTCCAAAACCAAAAGGACCAGGGTTTATGGCTGCATATAAAGAGCTATATGCGGATATTGTAGAGTTTCATCCAAACTCTTCAGTCAAAGGTGTAGATCTTGACAAAAAAGAGCTTAAGGTGGCTGTAACAGATGCAGACTTAAAAACAACGATGAAAATTGTTAAGTTTGATGCGGCAAATCTTATCCCTGTAAACGCTGCGTCAGAGCTGATTGAAAAAGCAGGCGTATCGATGGGTAGAGCGGGATGGGGTAATATGAAAGCACCTACATTTCAAACTAAAGCGGACGATAGAGTTTTCGTGATTGGTGATTCTGTGGGTGGATATCCGTATCCTAAATCAGGATCTATCGCAAATGGTCAAGGGCATATTGTTGCAGACCAAATTGCAAGTAGAATCAAAGGTACTAAAGAGATAACAAATGTAACTCTACCTGTAAATACATGCTACTCGATGGTTAATGATACAGAGGCAATCTCTATCTCAGCGGCTTTTTCTCTTGTAGATGCAAAAGATCCACAAGGAAAATCTATTAAAAAGATAGTAGGTGATAAAAAAGCAAACAACAAACGCTCAGCAGCGCTTGGTAAAGGTACACACAACTGGTATCAAGGCATGATGACTGACCTATTTGGTGCGTAATTTTTAGAGACAAAAATTTCATTCTTCTTCTAGTTTTTTATGCGAGAAATTCTCCTCTCGCATAATATTTACACCTTTATCTTCTAGTTTTTTTCTCCATTTATCATAGTAGATACTATCCCTTTTTCATCTCTGTTTTCAGCTATAAAAACACCTATGATGTGAAGTGGTACAAAGTATAAAATGACATTATATACTAGCTCGTGGATATCTTTTATGCTATGAGCTAGCTCTTTTGTAAGTCCTAGAGTCTCATAAAAGTAGATTGTAAATCCACTCACACTCATAAAAAGTATAGTTGCATATATAACATAGTAAGAGATGCGGACTATTTTTTTATGTATATTTAGTGAATCAAAACTCTCTTTTTTTGAAGTGTCTTTAAAGTAGAGATAGATTCTAAAGATAACTAAAGCAGCTAGTGCGTAACCTAGGATGATATGCCACTCCCACATGCCAACTCGTAGGGCTTTTGCTATAACTTTTGCTTGCTCACTTGTTATGTTAATGTCAATCTTTGAGAGCTCATGCGTGATAAGCTCAGAGTTCGTCCTCCAACTTAAAAAAGTTTTTCTTAAAAGTACAGTGCCGATAAGCCCTAAGATAACTAAAGCGTTTAGCCAGTGCCAGATGCGAAAAGATGTCGAGTATTTCATGTGAACTCCTTAGTTTGTGCTATTATACCGCAGATGAAATATAAAATAATAAACAATATAAACACTCCAGAACTAGCTATTTACCATCATCTAAGAGATAATGCTTTTAGTGCAGATAAGAGCTTTATAG
>JAVEST010000157.1:0-3831 GCA_034006465.1 Sulfurimonas sp.
TTAGTTCATATTTTTTAGAGCCAACTTTAAAGTCAAACTTTTCATATTGATGTTGAACCATATTGAGCGCTACGACATTATCTCCAGATGAAGGAGTTTGCCCAGCTGAGACTAAGGTCGAATTGTGAGCAATTGCGTAATTTAACTTTATATTTTGAGCGTTATCACCATCAAAATATCTATTTAAGCCCATCGCTCCTGCGAAGTTGGTCCCTGTCTTGTAAGAATCATTTTTTAGATTATCATGAAGAGCAAAAGTGTAGCCCTTTGACTCCGCATCTGAATCAAGGGTAAACTCAATTCCATTTTTACCATTTTTAAATGTTGCCCAGTTAAAGCTAATAAAATCATCAATATCATTATTAGCGTTTCCATCAGCGTTATCATCTCTTTGCGCCTCTATCTGCCCTTGGATTGAGTTTGAACCAACCGCTCCAGTTATAGTAGTTGCTTGATTTATAGTTATCTCTCTAGATGCTGTAATGTTTCCATCTATATCATATACAACTATGTTAAATGTACCTGCATTTACATTTAATGAGTTCATCATAGCGTTTGTAGGGCTTAGAGTTATTTCATTTGACTCCATCCTAGTTGTTGCACCTCTTGCATAGACGTTATTTGTTGATTCTATAAGTCCTTTTGCAAAGGCGTCCATTTGAGATATAACATTTTGAAGCACTCCATCAGTTGGCATCCCACTCGTCGTATCCATAGAAGACCCGCGAAGATTTAAGATTGAGCCTATAACTCCGCCAGTGATTTTTTCACCCATAGGAACAAAAGTGCCATCTTGTCTCTCATAAGAGACTTCATAAAAAGCATTGGGATTTTTTTCATTCGATATATGAATAGGGTGATGCGTGTTCCCATCTACTATATTAAAACCATTTACATGGATGCTATAACTTCCCGTTTTTGTATTTGTGGAGCCATCAACTTGCATGTTTGATTGCAATGTTCCAGAGCTAACCTCAGCACCTATAAGTTTAGACAAGCTTCTTTCTAACACATTTCTTTGGTCTCTTAAATCATTTGCTGTAAATGTATCACCAGCCTCTGCTATATCTATAGACTTATTTATAGCTGCTATCTTTTGAGCTATGGAGTTGACTTCATTTATATTTACACCAAGTTGGTCATTTAGTTGGCTCTGAAGAGATTTTACTTGATTTTGGGTATATGAAATATGCTGCGTTAGCGTGTTAGTTTGAGTTGTAAGTGCTAACTTAATTGCATCATTGTCGGGATTATCAGCAAATGTTTGCCACATATCATAGTACTTTGTTAAATCTGCTTTTATACCAACCCCATCAATCTCAGGAAAATATGTAGAGAGTTCATCTAGTGTCTTTTTTTCAAAATCACTAAACTCTTTATCTCTTGAGACTGCACTATATCTGTCAAAAACAAAATTATCAAAAATTCTTTGTATATCTTGAACCTCAGCGCCATTACCAACATTACCAGGATATGTAGAAAGCGGAGTAGCAGCTTTTGCAACAACTCTTTGTCTGCTATAACCATCAGTCTCTGCATTTGCGATATTATGACCTGTTGTGCTGATACCAGTCTGAGCTACTTGTAGTCCCGTATAACCAATATGAAGTGCGTTAAATATTGATGCCATATTACACTCTCACTTGTAAGATGGTAGAGTTCTTAGATGCTACTTTATTATAGCCTTGCATCTCTGTTGGTATTATTCTCTCTAAAAATGTGTTGTATAAGTTACTAACCACTAAAACAAGTCTTGCGTAGTGTTTGTTCACATCTCTTAACTTGTTTAGTTCCACTTTTAAGTCGTCTAACTGGTCGTGTTGCTCTTTACTAAGAAGTTCTGGTAGATCCATATCAGGATTTTTACTCATCAAAGAAGATATCTCATGGTCAATCATAGCTTTTTTAGTCTCAAAACTTTTTAGTTTTTCTTCTTTTAATGATAACCTATCAAATTGCGGATCGTTCTTAGCTTCTTTTATATCTGAAATATCAGACTCTGTAATTTGTATTAAATCTCTTAAATCAGCTAACGCACCCTGTAAATGATGAGACAACATCTTAACTCCTGTCTTTTTTGAACCTAAAGTAACTCTTCGGCTATCTTTTTTGAGAGCTCACCTAGGTTGATTTTATACTCGCCCGAATCAATCGCTTCTTTAATACGCTCGATCTTGCTTGTATCACCTTGTTTTGTTATGTTTGTAGTTTTACCAGCTTCTTTTGACTCACCAAAATTACTAGCATACGAACTGCGAATGGCAGAACTATTGAGTTGAGAAATCATTACTCATCCTTTTATTTGTCTTATAGACTTTTCTTAAATGTTACATCTATATCGACAAAATCTAAAAATACTTCAACTTTTCATCTAGCGCTTTTCACTCAAAAAGTCATAAAGCATCTGTGAAAAACCAAATCCACCAGCACTTGCTTTTGCAAGCTCATCTCTATACATGGACTTATAAATCTTCTCACCAGGATCATTTTGCTCGGTGAAGAGGTTTTTTTCACTCTCCATTGCATTATCCATCAGCATCTTAAGTATGACAGACTCAAATGCATCTGTTTGTTCTCTTAACTTATCATCATTAGAATTTTCATTTATCTTTGGAATATTCATATTTTTAGACATCATCTGCGCTTGCGCATTTATAGAATTGTTATACATTATCTTCCCCTCTCATAAAATTTACATTACCTTTAGTTGTGCTGAGATACTTCCAGCACTCTTCATAGCTTCGAGTATAGCTATGATATCTTTTGGTGTAGCTCCTAGTTTCTGAAGAGAACGAACAACATTTGCTACAGTTGTAGTCCCTCTTTTTGTATAAAGCTCATTTTGGTTTAGTCCAATGACCAAATCATTATCTAACGCTAAAGAGCCCTCTGGTTGAGATAAATCGTCTTGCTCAAGTATCTTTATAGTTATGTCTCCATGAGTTAAAACTATAGGATTTACCTTTATATCTACCCCAGCAATTATAGTTCCCGTTCTCTCATTTATGATGATTTTATTTTTAGGCTTATAATCCATCTCTATATCTTGAACCTCAGCTAAAAACTCTATCATACTCTTGTTTTGCGGCTTTTTTAGGCGGATAGTTCTTGGGTCCATTGCAACTGCAACTTGAGTGTTGTAAAACTCATTTATCGCTTTTTGGATTGAGACGCTATTGTTAAAGTTTGACTCTTTTAGCGAGAGATTTGCATACTCTTGGTTGTACAAATCTATATTTATCTCTCGCTCTACAAATCCACCCTCATAGACTATACCAACTGTTGGATGCGACTCACTCCCAGCCCCTCTAGTGTTTTTTCCACCGATGCTAATATGACCTTGAGCAAGTGCGTAGATTTTCCCATCAACACCCTTAAGTGGAGTCATCAAAAGCGTCCCGCCCTCTAGTGACTTTGCATCTCCAATGGAAGAGACTGTGATATCAAACTTATCTCCCTGTCTAGCAAAAGGCGCTAAGTTTGCAGTGACAACAACAGCAGCAACGTTTTTTGATTTTATATCTATAGGATTCATGTCAATATTCATGGCTTTTAACATGTTGGAGATGGACTGGAGTGTAAACTTTGAAGTAGTCCCATCTCCTGTTTTTTGAAGACCAACTACAAGTGAGTAACCGATAATCTGGTTGTCACGGACACCCACGATATTTGCGACATCATTGATTTTTGTAGCCCAAATAGCACTAAGTGTAAGTAATAGAAGTAAAAATATTTTCATAGTAGTCCTTTTAACTAACTAGGTCTGAGCAATATTTATTCCACTATGAGCTTGTGCTGTGTGGGTTTAAAGTAAAGGGCAATTTATAAGCC
>JAVEST010000158.1:0-3790 GCA_034006465.1 Sulfurimonas sp.
GTAGCATCTTTTGCCAAAGGCTTAGTCTTTGAGCTTCATCTGGCTTTTTAAACTCTATCTTATAATTAAAGCGTCTTGAGAATGCTTTGTCAATGTTCTCAAGCAAGTTTGTAGTAGCTATGAGCATCCCTTTGAAGTTTTCAATCTGCTCTAAGAAGATGTTTTGCATCTGATTGTGCATCTGCTCTGATCCACTTGTTGCTCCGCTTGATCTTGAGCTTAAGAACTGGTCTGCTTCATTTAAAAGTAGTATTGGCTCTGTTTTTGTTTTTTCACTCAAATCGTAAAAAGTATCAAAAATCTTGCGAACATTTTTCTCACTCTCTCCAACATACATGGAAAGAATCTTAGAGCAGTCAAAGGCTAAAACTTGTCGCTTTAGAGATTTTGCAAGTGAGTAAGCTGTCATAGTTTTACCAGTTCCAGCGTGACCATAGAAGATTATCCTTGCATCTATTCCACTTTTTTTATCTTTAACTCCCCACTCAACCAAACGCCCAACTACCTCTTTATCTACTTGACGCATAAGGTTTTGGAGTGTAGTCTCTGTATCTTTTGCCAAAACAACATCTTCAAGTGAAGTCTCAGGCTCTATAAGCTCAAAAATATCTTGCTCTTCTATAAGAGCATTTAGTTTGAGCCTGCGAACTTTTTTATTTTTATGAGGATGTATTATGCTTTGAAGCACCTCATCAACTATATAAAAAGCTCTAGAGATACCACCAAAAGGGTTTAGCATCTCCTCATAGTCGATGATGCCATCATTTATAAGGTTTGAACTCTCTTCTAAGAGTGAGCGGTTTTTTATGCGATCATACTCATCTAGCGAAATCAAATCTATCAGCGTATTCATCTCACGAAGAGATGCATCAGAAGAGCTATACTCTTCACGAAGAAGTGCTAAAAAGATAATCTCCTCTTTATATTCAAGCTTCTTTTGTTTGAAAAACTTATCTAAAATAAGCTTTTGAGGAGTTTGTGCAACTCTTAGGTTGATTCTGTTTTCTAGGAGTTGGAGTTTTTGCTGAATCCTATCGATGCCCAAAGAGTGTTCATGTACATCTTGACGAATAGTGCTCATCTTTTGATAAAGTTCTATGCGAAAAAACTGATCTTGAAGATACTCTAAGTGGTCACTATATGGCTTTATATCTGGAAGTTCAACCTCACTCGCTCCATCTTGGAGTAGCTTTAAAAAAGATGGAGTCAGCCCAACTGCTGTGTTTAAAAGCTCTAGTGGAGTTATCTCCGATACTTTTACAGGTGCAAAACTTTGCTGGTATAACCAGCCTAATTCTAAGAGTATTTTCACCTCTTTTAGATGCTCTAAGTGCTTATAATCATCACTCGGATATAGCTCACTTAAAAGCTCTAAAACCAAGACATCGTCTTGTCCTTGAAGGTACTTTTTTGTCAAATTTTGAAGCAGTAAAGCCTCATTTACACTACATTTTAGTTGTGTAAATATTTGAGAGGCTTCTATGTTTTTTATCTGTATAAAATCAACTAATATTTTCAATAATATCCTTAAAATCTATAGTTAAACTCATTTATAGTATTTCTATATTTTATCACAAAACTCAGTTTTTAGGCTTGAGTTTCAGCATTTGAGCTATTTAAACCTTATTTTCAAAAGAGTAGAGTAGTTCTATCTCCTCTTTCCAGATGCTATCATCTATGGTCTCAAGTATAAGCGGGATATCATTCATCCTATCATCATTCATTAAAAACTTAAAAGCATCAAGCCCTATTTCGCCCTCTCCTATGGAGTGATGTCTATCTTTTTTAGATCCTAGTGGCGGTTTAGAGTCGTTTATATGCATGCCCATCAGGTACTCAAACCCAACGATGCTGCCAAACTCATTCCAAGTCTTCTCGTAAGCCTCTTTTGTTCTTATATCATAGCCCGCTACAAACATATGACAAGTATCGATGCAGACTCCAATGCGGCTTTTATCTTCTACTTTTTCTATAATCTGCGCTAAATGTTCAAACTTGTAACCAAGGTTACTTCCTTGCCCTGCGGTGTTTTCGATGACCGCTTTTACTCCGTTTGTCTTATCAAGCGACATATTTATAGAATCAGCGATTATATTTATACACTCATCTTCACTTATAAGTTTTAAGTGACTCCCAGGGTGAAAGTTTAGTTTTTCAAGTCCTAGTTGCTCACATCTTTGGATCTCATCTATAAAAGCTTCTCTTGATTTTTCCAACTTATCGGCTTCAGGGTGGCCAAGGTTTATAAGGTATGAGTTATGAGGCAAGACATGCTTTGGTAAAATCCCACTCTCTAAAAGTGCCTTTTTAAACTTATCTATCGTCTCTGCATCTAAATCTTTTGCAACCCACTGTCTCTGGTTTTTTGTAAAGAGTGCAAAGGCTCTAGCACCAATCTTGACTGCATTTTCAACTGCATTAAACACTCCACCACTTGCACTTGTATGTGCGCCTACAAATTTTTTACTGCTCATTATTTTGTATCCTTTATCTTAAATATTATACTGTTTTTCATATCTTTAAAAAATGTTTCATTTTCATTTACTCTATAAATTATATCTACATCTTCATCTGCTATTTTTTGCTCAAAACCAGACTCTGTCTGCACTCTGTTTTTACCATTATAGATCGCATTTGCTAGTAAGATATTTTGAAGAATATCACTAGGATAAGACTTATGCAGATACTCTTTGTTAAAACTAGACTTTGTCATACATCCCTCGCTTGTACAGATAAGATGGTTGATGCTAATCTTCTCTATGGCTTTTGAAGCAACAAAGAGCTCTAGCTCTATGGAGTCCTCTGTATTTCTAATATAACCCAAGTCCGCAAATTTGAGTTTTTTAGTCTTTATAATGATAACTTTAGTCTGAGTAATCTCATAGTTTTTAACACTACAAGCACTAAAGATAAGCGCAAAAACGATAAGTAAATATTTCATAAGTAGGATTATAGCAAGTTATGTGTTTTTCAAATTCAAGTTATAAAATTTAAAGACTTTTCGGAAGCGAGGCTTCAGCCTCGTGCTTTAAAGCTTATCAGGCTTTTGGAAGCGAGGCTTTTAGGAATGCTAACCAATGGCATTCTCCACGATGAGCCTCGTGCTTTGAAGCTTTTAAATCAGAGTGCTTTTTATAAGCCCTCTCTACGAGGTTAAAACCTCGCTTCCAAGAAGAGATATGTTACTTTAAAGTTAGCAAGACTTTTCGGAAGCGAGGCTTCAGCCTCGTGCTTTAAAGCTTTAAAATCAGAGTGCTTTTTATAAGCCCTTTCTACGAGGTTAAAACCTCGCTTCCAAGAAGAGATGTGTTACGTTAAAGTTAGCAAGACTTTTCGGAAGCGAGGCTTCAGCCTCGTGCTTTAAAGCTTATCAGGCTTTTGGAAGCGAGGCTTTTAGGAATGCTAACCAATGGCATTCTCCACGATGAGCCTCGTGCTTTGAAGCTTTTAAATCAGAGTGCTTTTTATAAACCCTCTCTACGAGGTTAAAACCTCGCTTCCAAGAAGAGATGTGTTACGTTAAAGTTAGCAAGACTTTTCGGAAGCGAGGCTTTAGCCTCGTACTTTAAAGCTTATCAGGCTTTTGGAAGTTAGGCTTTTAGGAATGCTAACCAATGGCATTCTCCACGATGAACCTCGTGCTTTGAAGCTTATCGGGCTTTTGGAGGCTTGGGAAGAAATGAAATTTTTATAACTGTTTGCCTATGCCTTTTGTTAGGTTTAACATAAATGCTAAGCCTTTTCTTGTCTCTTCATCTTTCATTAGCTTTAAGATGCCAAAGAGTGATGG
>JAVEST010000160.1:0-3721 GCA_034006465.1 Sulfurimonas sp.
TGGAGAATGCCATTGGTAGCACTTCTAGAGTTCGAGGTTCCAAAATAGTAGTAAACATAAATATAAGGAATAAACAGATGAATTTGATCGAAGGTAAATTAAAAGTTGTAAATGGCAAAAAAATCGCCATTGTTAGTACAAGATGGAACCACTTTATAGTAGATAGACTTGTTGAGGGTGCAAAAGATGCATTTGCTCGCCACGGTGGAGATAATAGCGACATTACTCATGTTTTAGTACCAGGTGCGTTTGAGCTTCCTATGATAGTTGATAAGCTTTTAGCATCAGGCAAATACGATGCTATCTGTGCTCTAGGTGCAGTTATCCGCGGAGCTACTCCACACTTTGATTATGTATCTGCTGAGGCTACAAAAGGCATCGCTACTATGAGTCTAAAGTACCAAAAACCTGTTTCTTTTGGACTACTTACAACAGACACAATCGAACAAGCGATAGAAAGAGCTGGCACAAAAGCTGGAAACAAAGGTTTTGAAGCGATGACTACTGTTATCGAGATGATAGACCTCTACGAAAATTTATAAGAGGCACTAGTGCCGAGGGCTTCCTGCCGAGGGAAACTCAGCGCGCACGACGGAGTACCCTTGGGGTGTTAGCGTAGTCAAAGGGACTTGTTCCTTTGGCGTAACAAATAGATGAAGGGTTTCCTTCATTTTATGAAATAAAATTAAGGAAAATATAATGGCAACTAGACACCACGCCAGAATGGCGGTAGTAAGCCTTCTTTACGCTTATGATTTGGGAAATGGAAATATTGCTGAACATACAGATGAGATACTTGAAGAGAAAAAGATTCGTAACAAACAAAAAGACTTTGCACTAGGGCTTTTTGATGGGGTTATGGAAAATCTTGAAGCTTGTGATGCGGCAATCATAAAACACTTAAAAGATTGGGATTTCGAGAGACTTGGATCCATCGAAAGAGCTACTCTTAGACTTGCAACATATGAAATTTTATTTGGCAAGCTTGACTCTGCTGTGGTTATAAACGAGGCTGTTGAGATTACAAAAGCATTTGGAACTGAGCAGTCTCCTAAGTTTATAAATGGTGTTTTAGATGCCATCTCTAAAGATAAAGAAGTTGCATAAAGCATGAAAAACCTTTTCTTACTTTTAGCTTTTCTAGTAAACTTAAGTGCTAGTGATTTAAAAGTAATAAAGAGCAACCATAGCGTCTCACAAACTATCCAAAACATCAAAGAGATTGTCATCTCAAAGGGTTTTGAAGTCTTTGCCATCATCGACCATAAGCAAAATGCTAAAGCTGTTGAGATGGAGTTAGCTGAGGCTAAAGTTATACTTTTTGGAAATCCAAAAGCTGGTACAAAACTGATGCAAGAAGACATCCATACTGCGCTAGATCTACCTCTGCGTGTTTTAGTTTTTAATGAGTCTGGCGTCAAAATTGCATATAGAGATGTAAGCACTCTTAAGGCAGATTTTAATCTTAGCAATAATAAACAACTAGATGCTATGGATAAAGGTCTAAGTGCTATTATCGATGAAGCTAGAAAATAAAGAGAGAATTATGAAAAGACTAAGCAAAGAAGAAGCGCTAGACTTAATCAAAAATGCCGACTTAAAAGAGCTCGGCATCATGGCATCAAAAAGAAAAAAAGAGTTGCATCCTAAAGGTGTAACTACTTTTGTAGTGGATAGAAATATCAATTATACAAATATCTGCTGGGTTGATTGCAAGTTTTGTGCTTTTTATAGACATGAAAAAGATGCTGATGCTTATGTTTTAACATTCGATGAGATAGATGCAAAGATAGATGAACTGCTTGAGATAGGTGGAACGCAAATCCTTTTTCAAGGCGGTGTGCATCCTAAACTAAAGATAGAGTGGTATGAGGATTTGGTCGGGCATATCCACACCAAATATCCAGAGATTACTATACATGGTTTTTCTTCCATCGAGATAGACTTTATAGCAAAAGTCTCTCGCATAAGTGTTGAAGAGGTTTTAGAGAGACTAAAAATCAAAGGTCTTGCATCTATCCCAGGAGCTGGCGCTGAGATACTTAGTGACAAAGTTCGTGATATTATTGCACCAAAAAAGATAGACTCAGAAGTGTGGATAGATATCCATAGAAAAGCCCATAAACTAGACATCATGAGTACAGCAACTATGATGTATGGAACTGTTGAGAGTGATGAGGACATAGTTGAGCATTTTGATATGATAAGACGCCTTCAAGATGAGACTGGTGGCTTCCGCGCCTTTATTATGTGGAGTTTTCAAGGGCAAAATACTGAACTCTTACGACTTATCCCAGATATGGACAAACCATCTTCAAACAGATATCTAAGACTCTTAGCTGTTGCAAGACTCTACCTTGATAATGTACCAAACATCCAGAGTTCATGGGTTACTCAAGGTGCGTATATCGGTCAAATGGCTCTTAGATTTGGGGCAAATGACTTAGGTTCTACTATGATGGAAGAAAATGTAGTAAGTAGTGCAGGTGCAGCTTACTCAATGGCAAAAGAGCAAATGGTCGAACTTATAAAAGATATAGGTGAGATTCCAGCTGTAAGGAATACAGCTTATGAAACACTAGAGAGGTTTGCTTAAGCAATATCTCACCTTTTGTGATATCAATATTTACTAAGCATTGCTTAGAAAATAGGAGAATATTTAAATGATGAAAAAGATTTTCTTTACTTTACTAATGATGGGGCAAATAATAATGGCAACGACAATACAATATATAGAGACTGAGGACTTTAAAGTTCCAGTAATTTTTGAAGAAGATAGAAGACTTCCCCTAGTAAACATGCAGTTTATCTTCCAAAATAGTGGAAGTATCACAGACATCAAAAAAGCAGGCCTTGCAAAGTTTAGTGCAAAAATCCTTGGAGAGGGAACAAAAGAGCTTGGTTCATCTGCTTTTGCTGAGTCACTAGAGAGTAAAGCTATACATATTTCCTCACATGCAGGAAGTGAGACTCTTGTAATAGAGCTTGGCTGTTTAAAAGAGGAATTTGGAGATGGACTTGAAAAACTTCAAGCACTTCTAAGTGATCCAAACATCAGTGAAAATGCAGTTAAAAAAGTAAAAACTACAACCCTAGGCTCACTTAGCTCTAAGCAAAATGACTTTGACTATGTAGCATCAAATGAGTTAAAGAGACTTCTGTTTAAAGATACTCCACTTGCAAGCCCATCTTCTGGAACTCTAAAGAGCGTTGAGAGTATTGAACTTAAAGATGTTAAGAACTTTATAGAAGAGCATCTAGTTAGCTCAAAGCTTATCATCGCAATTGGCGGCGATATAGATATAGAAGCAGCAAAAAAAGAGATACAAAAAATCATAGCTTCGATGCCAAAGGGAGAGCTAAAAAAACTTGCTCACTATGAGGTAAATGAAAAAGTACAAGAGAGCATCTTAAAAAAAGAGACTGAGCAAGCCTATGTCTATTTTGGCTCACCTTACAAGATAGATTATGATTCTGTGGATTATTACAAAGCTAAAGTGGCTATATTTATACTTGGAACAGGCGGTTTTGGCTCGCGTCTGATGGAAGAGATAAGAGTAAAACAAGGCTTGGCATATTCAGCTTATGCAAGACTAAGCGTGAGCAAGTCAAGTAGCTATCTGACTGGTTATTTACAAACAAAACTAGACTCTTTAGAAGTCGCTCAAAAGAGCGTAAAAGAGGTTATTGCAGAGTTTGTAAAGAGTGGCGTAACAGAAGA
>JAVEST010000162.1:0-3703 GCA_034006465.1 Sulfurimonas sp.
AGAACATAAAAAGTTTTTAATGGAGATTGAGAGGCTCTATGTTTATAAAGAACAAAAGAGTGAGTATGAGACTTTTATAGAAAAGAGGCTTCAAGATACTGTTGAGAATGAAGAGATTTCGCTAGATGACAAGAGAGATATCATATACACCTCTACAGCAGAGCTTACAAACTCACTCTATGAAAATCCAGATGCCTTAGAAAATGTGCAACGCTCAAAAAACATTGTTGAACCGATTATACAAAGCATTATCTATGATGATAAAGCCATAAAATCATTTATAAAAATCATTGAGTATGATTACTATACCCACACACACTCACTTAATGTTAGCATCTACTCACTCTGTCTTGGTTCTGAGCTAGGTCTTAGTGAAGAAAAGCTAAATGCTTTGGGAAGTTCTGCGCTGCTCCATGATTTGGGTAAAAGTAGTGTAGATCACGATATCTTGAACAAAGCTGGATTGCTTAACCATGCTGAGTTTTTAGAGATGAAAAAACATCCATCTCTTGGCTATGAAATTGCACTTAAGATAGGAATCAAAGATAAAAATATACTAGATGGCATCCGTCATCATCATGAAAAACTCGATGGTAAAGGATATCCAGATGGACTTAAAGGTGATGAGATAACACTTTTTCCTCGTATAATAGCAGTGTGTGATGTATTTGATGCGCTAACTACAAGACGTTCTTACAAAAGCGCCATGAAGTCGTATGATGCTATATACTTGATGAAGACACATATGCATAAACATTTAGATATGACTCTTGTCAATACTTTTATAAGGATGCTTCGTGATTAAAATAAAATCTATATTTTGTGTTGGACTAAGCAGGTTAAAATCTATTGTAGATATAAAAAGTAATAATATTGTCAGCTCTTTTTTTAAAAGGGCTATCTTCTCTGTTATCTTTATCAGCATAATAAGTACTTTATCTATAGTTAATTTTCTTCAGTACAATTTTTATACCTCGCTAGCAGAAGAGATTAAAACGAGTGTGGATATAAGATTGGACAAGTATGATAAAAACCAACAAGTATCAAAAACAAAAGCACTTGAAGAAGATATAAGAGCTATAATGAATCAAGTTGGCTTGGTTACGATTAAAATATTTGACAATAAAAAAAAGAAGTTTTTAAAACTATCTTCTACAGAAGAAAGGTTTGCAGATAAATTAGAACTTATCCAAACTGACTATGATCAAATCGAGCAATATTTTACAACTTCTAAAAAATTGAATTATAAATTTTTTAAGATTTCAGATAAGCATAATTTTATGCAGATTTTTTATCCTATATATAAATCAGATAGGTTACTAGGATATATTGAAGCAGTATCTTACATAGAACCAATCGTGGTTAAAAGGTTTAAGCAGAGTATATATGTAACCATAGTAACCGTATTTCTTACAATAGTAATCTTCTCTCTTTTGATATTTCCGCTCATATATTTTGCATATAAAAAGCTAAATAAGCATAGATTAGAGCTTCTCTCTAGTAATATTATGACCATTAACACTCTAGGTAACGCTATTGCTCTTAGAGATAGTGATACTAATGAGCATAACTACAGGGTAACTCTCTATGGAATCAAATTTGCACAAAGTGTAAACCTAGACCATGAGAGTATTAGAGTCTTAATAAAAGGGGCTTTTTTGCATGATGTTGGAAAGATAGGAATATCTGATAATATCCTTTTAAAAAATGGCAAGTTAAATGAAGATGAGTTTGAGATAATGAAGACTCATGTGGTTAAAGGAGTTGAACTTGTTAACCACAACAGTTGGCTAGAAGATGCCAAAGAAGTGATTTTAAATCACCATGAAAAGTATGATGGAAAGGGCTATCCAAACAATGTAAAAGGCAAAGAGATACCGCTTACAGCTAGAATATTTGCCATAGTTGATGTTTTTGATGCCTTAACTTCAAAGCGACCTTATAAAGAGCCATTTAGCTATGAAAAAAGTATTGAGATTTTAAAAGAGGGTTATAATAGCCACTTTGATGGGGAGTTGTTAAATCAATTTATGGAAATCTCAAATAAGCTATATAAAGATACTAGGATAAAAGAAAAAGAGGAGCTAGAAAAAGAGCTTAATAGTCTGATAAAAAAGTACTTTTTAGAGTAAGCTCTCTTTTTCAATCTCAACTCGTAGTTTTTTCAAAATCTCTACCATCGCTAAAGTGTCAAGTTTGCAGTACGCAAGTAGGGCAGTTCGAGTTTTTTCTTTTTCATCTTCACTCATAAGAGATAGTTTAGCAAAAGCGTTCATAGCATCGCTACCATTTTGGATGCCTTCTAGGCTTTTATAAGCTTCTTGCATCTTAGGAACTAGTGCTGGTAAGACATACTTGATGGAGTAGCTTCCTTGCATCTTGGGAGTTAGATAGTGCTTCTTTTGAAAAGGAGACATCAAGTCTTTCATGTTGTCGTTTATAGAGAGTAGATGCTCTTCTAACTTAGAAAAACTCTCAGCAAGTTTAGTAATTACTCCTTTTTCAAAACTCATGTTGTAAGCTAAAACTGTAGCATCTCTTGGAATATCTTTGACAAGACTCTTAGCCAACTCATAACGAGGGTCTTTACCATCTTGAGCCAAATACTCAAAATGCTCTAGTTTTCCATCAGAGTGCTCTATATGAAGTGAGTACTGAAATGGTATCTGCTGATATGGACTGATGCCTTGCCATTCTGGGATTGCCTGCTGGAAGGTTTCAAAATCAAGATGGTAGATAGGATAAGTTAGTGTTTCAAGAAATGTTTTTATACTCTCTTTATCAATAGATGTGCTTTGACTCTTGTAGTTTTGCACCTTTTGTTTTTGTATGGCTGTCATGGCAAAATCATCAGGAATATCTTCTATATTTACTATCCCTTGAGTGTAAAGTTCTAGCTGTTTTTTACTTCCAAGGTTAAAGATATTAAAAATCGAATAGTCAGGGATGCTTCTTTGAACTCTCCAACAATACTCCTTAGCATCACACTCATAAGGAGTGTTGCAATGAGCACCGATATCAATATTTGGCTCATCATCTGCTAAATAAGCCTTAAACTCCTCAAGCTTTTTTGGGATGCCAAGCTCCAAAGCATCAACTTCCTCACTAACATCTACAATCTTAAAAAGCCCATCCAAATCAAGATCTTCGCCTCGTACATAAGAGTTGTCAATATGCACAACATAACTACCAACAACACTATATCCAAGCTCTTTTAGCACATAGCGCTGGATGGAGACATCATGAAGATAGATATCTTTTACGCTAGTAGAACTCTTTGCTTCATAAATCTCAACTCCATCAGGCGTAACCTTTAAAATATCCACCAAAACAATTATGCCATCATAAAGAAAATTAGCCTCATAAATGTGCTCAAACCCCTTATCCATCAGCTTTTTCGTAGTCTCAACCATACCAGCAAAATCATCAGGGTTATAAACAGCTTCCTTGCCATGAGGAAAAAGCCCACAAGCCAAATCACCAACAACATTACCAGCCTCAAACCGAGCCAAAGCCGTCGCATCAGGAGGAGTTAAAACTTCCTCTTTGTACTTTTTTAACCAAAGAGCTTTTGGGCACTGGATGCCGCGAGTGTATAGGGATTTAGAGAGGGTCATTTTTTTATTTTTTTGTATCATTTTTCCCTCTATTTTAGATTTATATCTTTAAAAAATATTTTAATGTTACTATTGATTAACTTCAA
>JAVEST010000163.1:0-3628 GCA_034006465.1 Sulfurimonas sp.
ATCTAGCGAAATCTCTTCATTCTCAACAGTATCTTGAAGCCTCTTTTCTATAAAAGTCTCATACTCACTCTTTTGTTCTTTATAAACATAGAGCCTCTCAATCTCCATTAAAAACTTTTTATGTTCTTCATCGATTACGGTGTTACTTTGTAGATATAGTGACATATGTGAAGCATAGTCATTGCGGTATAGATCAAATTTTAGTTTGTCTCCAACATAGATAAGGCGCTTGTCAATAAGCGCGTAAGAAGATAGTGGATTGCTTTTTTTATCAGCGTAGATTGATTTTATATTAGTTTGAACTATTTTTTTATATTTCACAATTTCGCCAATTTTATTTTATAATTAAGCTCATAAGCAACCACTTTGAAGATAACAAATTAAAATAATAAACAATACTAAAAGTGTCATTATAATTTTTGTTGATTATATCCATTATGCTATGAAAAGTATATTAAAAGTGCTTAAGACTCCTATTATTAAGATGGATTTACAAGTAAACATGTATAATCAAAGGAGATAAAAAAAGGCTGTTAAATGATTGACTATAGTAAAAAACTCAGAGTAGATAGAGAGTTTTACCCCTTAAAAGAGATTGAAGCTTCCATAGAGAGTGATAGAGGCCGCATCTTATCAGCACCTGCATTTAGAAGACTACAAAAGAGAACTCAAGTCTTTGCTCTTGAGCTAAATGCTTCAATACGAACTAGACTTACACACTCATTAGAAGTTGGGCAAACTGCTAGATTTATTGCCAAATCAATACTTACAAAGTTAAAAAAAGAGGGACTTGAACATTACAAACTAAGTGGGCTTGAAAATGCTTTTATCTCAACTGCCGAGATGACAAGCCTCTTGCATGATATTGGTAATCCTCCTTTTGGACATTTTGCGGAGAAGAGTATAAACAAGTGGATGAAGAACAGTGCAGCTCCTATCTTAGAAGCTTTTAAAGCTAGTTCGCAAGAGACAAAAAAACTAAAAGAGATGCTAACAAAAGATATCTGCAACTATGATGGTAACGCTCAAGCTATAAGGGTTATAACAAAGCTTCAACGCCTCAACCTTTCATACACTCAAATCTTATCAGTCCTTAAATATACTAGAGGTGCATTTGAAGATAAAATAGATGGCGAGCCACTCAATTATCTAAGAAAAAAACCTGGTTTTTACTATAGTGAGAAAGAGTTTATAGAAAAAATTCAAAAAACACTAGATGTTAAGTCTGGACATAGGTTTCCCATAACTTACATCATGGAAGCCGCAGATGATATCTCATATCTCACCGCTGACCTAGAAGATAGTGTTGTAAAAGGGATACTAAGCCTAGACAAGGTCTATTCTCTTATAAAAAAAGAGTGTGAAAAAGAGAATGAGAGCTATCTTTTAGAAGTTATAGAGGAGAGATATAAACAAGCAAAAGAGGATGAAGAACCATACCAGTTTAGTATGTTTTTTACACTTATAAGGGCGAAACTTGTCTCTTCTTTGGTTTATCATGTTGTTGATATCTATCTAGACAATCATGAAGCCATCTTTAGTGGAGAGTTTAACCATGCACTTCTTGAGTATGATAAAGAGAGTAAGTACTACAAAGCAATCAAAATTTTACAAAGCATCTCAACTAAATATATCTATCAAAATAAAGAGGTGCAAGAGCTTGAGCTGCAGGGTTACTCTATAGTCAATGGTTTGTTAAATCTATACAAGCCTCTTTTAGAACTTAGTGCAAATGATTTTCATGCTTTACTAAATGAAGAGGAAATTGAGTGTTTTTTATCAATGAGGCTTATAAGAAGAGTATCATCAAAGCAAATATCTGCTTATAAAAATGATGAAAAGACGCTTGATAAAGAAGATAATGAGAGATATGAAATACTTGAGTGGTACTTCAGAATAAGGTTATTAACTGACTATATAAGCGGGATGACTGATGATTTTGCACTAAAAGAATTTCAAGTTTTAACAGCTCTGTAGATGCTACAGATACAACTATTAAACTCTAAGTTCAAGATGGCTATAATTACATCTATAAAATATCCATCAGATCTATTTTAAAAATCCATGGATGTAAAACTTCAACAACTCCACTATTTTGGAGCCTATATTGATTTTACTAAAATGAAGAGTTGGCTAATGATAAAACTATATATTTTTACACTTTTACTTCCTGTAATGCTCTTTGCACAGAGTTCTATTATCTCTAATATACCTATCCCAAAAACTTATATACAAAATTTAGATCCATACCCATGTGACGAAAACTGTATGCAGACATATCTAGAAAATGGCATGATTTTTTCTTTCCTTGCTCACGCTGAAGCAAAATTAGAAAATGAACAGCACGATGAGATAAGAAAAATGAGTGTCTCCATCTTAAACCTCGGTTCATATATCATAGGGGACAAGGTACGTATTGCCCTACTTCTTCCTTATAAAATCATAGGAAGATATGCATCCTCAACCACAGATGCATCTTTTGCATACCTTATAGCCAAAAACCACTCCTTTGAACTAAAGAGTTATAAGATAGAGAGTGAAGATATTGATGATATTAAAAAAGCACTAGAGGAGATATCTAAAGATGGTTTTAAATATGTCATCGCACCCTTTACACAAAAAGGAGCAGATGCTATATCTGAGATAAACCCAGAGATGAACATCTTCTTTCCAACCATAAATAAAAAGGACGTAACTTCTACATCTTCATATCTTTACTATGGTGGCATCGACTATCAAGCTCAAAGCGACATGTTGTTAAAAGAAGCACGTTCACCTTTGGTTATATTTTATGATGACACGACGATTGGAAACAAACTTAGCCAATATGAAGAGAAGACATTTTTAACTACAAATGATGCAACATCTAAAAAAAATGTTGTGAAGTTTGCTATCCCAAAAAGAACCACAAATCTTGAGAAGCAATTAAAAGCTAACAAGCGCATCTTTGAGGGTTCGTTTTTTATAAACACACCTATTGTAAAGACTGGTATGATTATGTCTCAACTCACACTTTATGAGACAAATGCCACAAAAGTTCTATCTACTCAGATAAACTATGATCCTCTCATCCTCTCAATCACGCAGTATGAAGATAGAAAAAACATGATAATAGCAAACTCCATTACAGAAAATAACAACATACTTATCGAGACAAATCTACTCTTAGGAAATGATATAGTTTATGACTGGATAAACTACACAACTACAGTTGGCGTTGACTATTTTTATAGCCGCGCAACTAGAGCAGAAAGAGAGTATGAGATAAAACTCCAAGACAACCAAATGATATATCCAATAGAGCTTTTAAACCCTTCTAGATATAGATTTGTAAAGTATAACTCAAGATTTAAAGAGTGATAGTATAAGCTCTTTTGTATCTTCGCCTATCTTTTGAGGTCTTGCCTCAAATGTAATGTAGGCTAGAGTGATGGTAAGCTCAAATATCTTCTTATCTTCCCTATATATAGTTTGTAAAAGCCTAAATGAAGCCGCTCTCATCTCTAGAAGTTCTGTAGTGATACTTAGCTCATCGCCAAGCTTAGCACTAGCTATATAACTAGCCTCCAACTTTCTTGCAACAAAATGTCCACTATCTAAAAAAGGACTCAAGCCCTTAGTAAAAAAA
>JAVEST010000165.1:0-3588 GCA_034006465.1 Sulfurimonas sp.
TAGCATTATATGTCACATTGCAATACTTTTGTAAAAGATTTATAAAACAAGGTAGCATTAGGTACTTTAAGGATAGAAGATGAATCTCACAAAAGATATGCAAGTAAAGTTTAAAAAACTAGGTGTAAACTCTTGGTGCGAACTAGCTTTGCTCATCCCTCACTCTTACGAAGACTTAAGGCTCAACGCTAACATAGAAGTTGCAAAACCGCAACTCATAGATGCTACAGTTGAGTCAGTTTTTCGCTCTGCTAACTCCATTCAGATAACTTTTTTTGCACACAACTTTGGTCACACTATAGGCGGCGTTTTGTTTCGCCCAAAACCATATATGTTGCACCAGTTTAAAGAGGGAGATAGAGACTACTTCTATGGGGTTATAAACTGTAATGGCGGGCTTTGTAGCATGGCAATGCCTAGAAAAACCACTAATGTAGGTGCCATCACTCCAAAGTATAAATCCGCTCTAAGAAGTGATGTTATGCTTCGCCTTGTTCAAAACAACCTCACATTAGATGCTCTTGTAAATGAGGGATTAAAAGAAGAGATAGCAAAAGAGATTTTAGCTCTGCACTTTCCTAAAACTCTTATAAATACCAAAGAGTTAGATACAAAAACCATAGATGCATTAAAGTATTTGGAGCTCTTTTGCTATATGAGAGTTCTCTCTAAAAAGAGAAGATATTTTAAACCTTTAGTAAGCGTGGCATCTGAGTTTAAATCATGGGCTTCCTCACTTCCCTTTACTCTAACAGATGAGCAGATACAAACTATAGAAGATATACAAAAAGACTTTGCAAAAGATGTAGCCTCAAAGCGGATGATAGTTGGAGATGTGGGAAGTGGTAAGACTATGGTTATACTCGCATCTGCTTTTATGATGCAACCAAATCGTTCAATTTTAATGGCACCAACTACTATTTTGGCAAACCAACTCTATGAAGAAGCACAAAAGTTTCTGCCAAATGTGAAGTCTGTTTTGGTAACCAACAAAAGTAAAAAGCTAGATCTTAGCGAGTTTGACTTTATCATAGGTACTCATGCCCTACTCTATAGAGAACTCCCAGATGCAGCTTTAGTTATGGTCGATGAGCAGCACCGCTTTGGAACTGCTCAAAGGAATCTACTAGAGAAGATTGTTAGCGAGGGAGAGTTAAAGCCCCATTTCTTACAATTTAGTGCAACTCCCATTCCTAGAACTCAAGCTATGATAGAGACCGCTCATATAGATGTTAGCCTTATTACAACTACACCATTTACTAAAAATATCTCAAGCAAAGTCATACACAAGAGTGATTTTAAAGAGTTACTTCTACATATAAAAGAAGAGATAAGTAAAAACAACCAAGTACTTTTAGTCTATCCCTTAGTTGAGCAGAGTGAAGTTTTGGACTATCAAAGTATAGAAGAGGCAAGAGGCTACTGGGAAAAAAACTTCAATAATGTCTATGTTACCCATGGTAAAGATAAGCAAAAAGAGGAAGTTTTAATAGACTTTAGAGAGAGAGGTGACATACTTATAGCTACAACTGTTGTAGAAGTTGGCATCTCACTTCCTAGACTTAGTACTGTAGTTATCGTCGGGGCTGAGAGGTTAGGTCTCTCAACGCTCCATCAGCTAAGAGGGCGAGTAAGTAGGACTGGTCTTCAAGGCTATTGTTATCTATATACGAACCAAAAGAGCTCTGATAGGCTTGAGAGATTTGTAGAGACTACAAGTGGTTTTGATATCGCAAATCTTGATCTAAAGTTTAGAAAAGGTGGCGATTTACTAAAGGGTGCAACTCAGAGTGGAAGTCAGTTTAAGTGGGTTGATTTGGCAGAGGATTTAGAGATAGTAAAATGTGTAAAGTCAGATATATTATCAAGAAATGAGGTTTTTAGAAATGCCAACTAATGGTTTATCTCCAAGATGAACCTCGTAGATAAGCTTTATAAAGCATACTTTGTCATTAAAGTCGCACTATGCGAAGCTAAAGCATCGCTTCCAAAACCCTATAAACTTCAAAGCCACACTTCCAAAACCCTATAAACTTCAAAGCCGCACTTCCAAAAGTTTTGCAAACTTTAAAGCCCGCTTCCAAAACCCTATAAACTTCAAAGCCGCACTTCCAAAAGTTTTGCAAGCTTTGCATCTTTTCTGGGAGCGAGGTTTTTAGGAACGCTAACTAATGGCGTTTCCACGATGAACCTCGTAGAAAAGACTAGTAGAGTCCGAATCTTCCGTCGTTTCTTTTGTAAAGAACACGAGTTTTATCTTCATTGTCTAAAAAGATTTCAAATAGTTTTCCACTCTCTTTTAGGTCGTTTAGTACATCTTCAACTTCACGAGGCTTGTAAAGGTCTAGCTCTACTGGCACAATCTCATCTTCACTAGCTTCTGCTTCTGCTTTAATATTTACGCTCTCAGCTTTCATCTCGTTGATACCAGATTGACGATGAGTTACCTCTTTGTCATGCATACGTCTTATAGCTTTTTGTGCTCTTGCTATTGCAAGATCAATAGCCGCATATAGGTCAAGGTCACTCTGTTTAATAACAACTGAATTTTTGTGTGCAAGGTTTATAACAAACTCAACCACAGAGTGTTCTTTACCCTTTTTTGTTTGTGTAGATGCTACAACATTTACAGAAATAATATCCATGTTGTACTTAGCCAATGTCTCAATAGAAGTATTCATGTGAGCTTTGATAGGCTCAGTTAGTTCTAACTGTCTTCCTGCTAGAGAAATATTCATTGATAGTCCTTTATTTAATAGTTTAGTTTTGGAATTATATCATTAAAAGCTTATTATAGCTACAGTTTTTGTATGCTTCTTCTGAAGTAACGTATGGGTTCTGTTGCTATTTCATCTTTAGTCGTGATTGTTATGTCCATAAGAACAGTTCCGTTTTGCTCAGGGGTGGTAATGATAAAATATTTATCACATCCTGTTACTTCTGCACTATATATATACTTCATAGTAACCTTTGCTTGAAATAGGCTCTCATTCCCTAACTCATCAGGAAAGTCAGTCTCAAAGCTATTTAAACAGCCCTCTTCTGCAATATTTGTTTTTGCAATTTCTAAAAGTGCTAGTTCCGCTGCACTCTTAGAGTATAAAATAGCTTGTTCATAGAGATATGTGTCGGTTGTTGTCTTAGCAGTTTGTGTGGTTAGAGATAGAGAAAATGCCATAATAGTTGAGATAATAATTATTACGATTATTGCCATAATCATAGCAAAAGCACTTCTTGAGGTTCTCTTAGAACTACTCTTGAAATTGTTTCTACTTCCAGTGAACATTTTTCTTAGAAAAATATTCCTTAAGCTAGATTTTAAGGGCATTAAAATATAGTTTTTTCTTTGCATAATGAATAGCCTCCATCTTCATTTGCATCAATAATATCACTCTTGACACAAACCTGAATCTTAACAACAGAACCGATAGCCTTAAATCTAAAGGTACTAACATTTTGCATTATTAGATTATTTTTTGTCGCACTACCATCAGCTTTAACTAAATAGGTGTCACCATTCCAAGGCTGATAGTCATAATGTAGGCTTAAGTTTCCATCTTCACTATGAACAACTGCATAAGCTGTCCA
>JAVEST010000016.1:0-24010 GCA_034006465.1 Sulfurimonas sp.
TAGGAGTGATAACTGTAGCTTTTACATAAGGCTCTTCTATGCGGTCTATATGGTTTATCTCAGGGAGTTCTGATGGGTTTTGCACCTCTACTAGATTGCCATTGTTAAGATAAACATGATAGATAACGGACGGAGCAGTTGCAATGAGGTCTAAGTCAAACTCACGCTCAAGCCTCTCTTTTACAACTTCCATATGAAGCATACCTAAAAAACCAACCCTAAAACCAAAACCTAAAGCCATGGAAGTTTCAGGTTCATAAGAGAGTGAACTATCGTTAAGTTTTAGTTTTTGCAGAGCATCTCGCATATCTTCAAACTTATCTGTATCTATAGGATAAAGTCCAGCAAAAACAAAAGGTTTTGCAGGCTCATAAGTTACAACAGGCTCACTAGTAGGGTTTCTTGCATCTGTTATAGTGTCGCCAACATTAACAACACTAACCTCTTTTAGTCCAAGAACAACGATGCCAATCTCTCCACTCTTTATAGCCAATGTTTTTGTCTTCTTTAGAGGATGCGGATACATCAGATCAAGAACTTGATGCTCTTCATCATTACTCATAAGCTTAATGTTTTGACCTTTTTTTATCTCTCCATCAAAAACACGCACAAGTGCTAAAGCGCCTAGATATTGGTCAAACCAAGAGTCATAGATGATGGCTTTTGTTGTAGCGTCTGGATCTCCCTTTGGTGGTGGGATACGATCAACTATAGCGTCAATGAGTTCACGAATCCCAACTCCAGTCTTAGCTGAGACTAAACAAGCATCCGTTGCATCTATGCCTATACTTGTCTCTATCTCTTCTGCTACTTTGATGGGATCTGCTGCTGGCAGATCTATCTTGTTTATAACTGGGATAAGTTCAAGGTTATTGTCTAACGCTAAGTAAACATTTGCGATAGTTTGAGCCTCAACACCTTGTGCAGCATCTACTATAAGTAGAGCGCCATCGCTAGATGCTAAAGACTTACTAACTTCATAAGAAAAATCTACGTGGCCTGGAGTGTCGATGAGATTTAGAATATAGTGCTCGCCATCTTTTACATAGTCAAGTCTAACACTTTGAGCTTTGATAGTGATGCCTCGCTCTTGTTCTATATCCATAGTGTCCATCATTTGAGTTTTTAGCTCTCTTTGGCTAACACTTCCGCACTCTTGTATGATGCGATCTGCTAAGGTACTTTTACCATGGTCTATGTGAGCGATAATAGAGAAGTTTCTAATGTTTTTCAATGTAATCGTTCCTAATAAAAATTTTTGTTTTTATACAAATAGTGTGTTTACACTCTCGTTATGATAAACACGGCGAATTACTTCAGCAAAGAGAGGTGCGACTGTAAGCACTTTTATCTTTTTGTGAGGTTTTGAGACTAAGGTATTTGTAACTATTAGCTCATCTAACTCTCCATTGTTTAAGTTTTCATAAGCATTACCGCTTAAAACTGCATGGGTGGCACAAGCCATTACAGAAGTCGCACCTTTGTTTTTAAGCGCAGTTGCAGCTTTTACCATAGTTCCAGCAGTATCAACCATATCATCAATCATGATAACATCGTAGCCTTCTACATCACCTATGATATTCATAACTTCGCTCTCATTAGCAGTTTCACGACGCTTATCTACTATAACCATCTCAAGACCCATTCTTTTTGCAAAATATCTAGCACGAGCCACACCACCAATATCTGGAGATGCTATGATTGGATTTGTGAGGTTTTTGCTTTTAATGTAGGTTTCAAATGTGATAGAACCATAAAGGTTATCAACTGGGATGTTGAAAAACCCTTGTATCTGACCAGCATGAAGGTCTATTGTTATAACTCTATCTATCCCAACTTCTTCATACAAATCTGCAACAAGTCTTGCAGTAATTGGTACACGAGGTGCAGCTTTTCTATCTTGTCTTGCATAACCATAGTAAGGTACAACCGCTGTGATGCTTGATGCACTTGATCTTCTAAGTGCATCTGTCATGATGAGAAGTTCCATTAAGTTATCATTTGATGGCGCACCTGTACTCTGTACTATAAACACATCACGACCACGAACACTCTCAGCTATCTGAACTGAGATCTCACCATCACTAAATCTTTTTGTTTCAGCCCTTGCTAGTGGAACATTTAGAACTTGACAAATCTCTTTTGCAAATTCTATGCTTGCAGAACCAGCAAAAATTTTATAACCACGCATACTATTCCTTCTTGGAAAAATTCAATACGCGATTATATAGTAAGAGTTCTGAGGAGTTGTTAAAAGATATAAAAGATTGAAAAATTTCTAATTGCAGTTTTTACAAACACCAGATATAACTAGGTCTGCTTTTGAGATGACAAAGGAGTCACTTAGGTTAAGTTTGCTTACAATAGAATTTACATCTATAGCTATATCTTCAACTGATCTACAGTCCTCACAGACTATGTGAGAATGAGAACTTTTAGTTAACTCATAAACTGTTTTGCCTTGTGGTATCTTAACCTCTTGTATGTAGGAATTCTCAAGCATCAAGTTTATATTTTTATATATAGTAGCTAAAGAGATAGATGCAAACTCGCCTAACATCATCTCATAGAGCGTATCTATATTAACATGGCCATATTTATGAAGTGCACTACTTATCGCTAACCTTTGAGGAGTCGCTTTTAAGTTATGTCTTCTTAGTTCATCTGTAAAATTATTCATAACAACATTATACACTAAAGTTGTTTAAAGGATAAAGATTATATTTTAAGTTTAATAATCGTATAATCTTCGCTAAGAGATAAAATTATCTTTTTACTAATTTTTTGGAGAGCATGATGAGACAGTATGAGACATATAAATGTAACAAATGTGGCAATATAGTAGAAGTTCAAAATGTTGGCGGTGGTGAGCTTCACTGCTGTGGCGAAGCTATGGAGATGATAACTAAAAACCTGACTCTAGTGAACTTGATGAAAGCATTTGCAGGTGAATCTCAAGCGAGAAACAAGTATGAGTACTTTGCAGAAGTTGCTCAAAAAGAAGGCTTTAGAGATATAGCAGAACACTTCCAAAGAGCTGCAAACAATGAAAAACAACATGCGAAGATGGAGCTAGCGCTTCATAACAGAATGGTAAGTGGTAGTGAAAATGACTTTGGTGATACAAAAGTAAACCTTCAATGTGCAGCTGATGGTGAAAACTATGAAAACACAACGATGTATCCTGATTTTGCCGCTATCGCAAAAGAAGAGGGACATAAAGAAGCGCTAAGACTATTTAACGGCATAGGTCAAGTAGAAGTTGAGCATGAAAATATGTACAAGATGCTACTACAGAGACTTGAAGCTGGCGAAGAGTTTGTAAGCGAAGATGCAGAAGAGGCATGGATTTGTGAGATTTGTGGACATGTTCACTATGGAAAGAAAGCTCCAAAAGCTTGCCCTGTGTGTAAATATCCGCAAGAGTACTTCTCAAGATTAAATTCTAAAAAATAATTAACCTCTAATGAAAAGATTCTCTATCTCTAGAGCTCTTTTCATTAAGTGACTAAAGATAGATTTTTACCTAAAAATTAGTTATTTTACACCTACTTTTTTCACTCTTTCATAGTTTTGACAAGCACCTTCATTTCCACCATTACAAGCTTTAAAAAACAGGCTTTTTGCTCTGCTTACATCTTGCTTTACCCCGTCGCCTTTTATATATATAATCGCTAGAGTATTGCAGCTATTGTAGTGTTCGCTCTCACAAGCTTTAGTGTAAAAATCAATGCCCTTACTTTTGTCTTGTTTTACTCCATCACCTTTAAAATATAGCTCGCCTAAAGTACTACAACTATATCTGTTTCCACCACTGCAAGCCTTAGTGTAGAGTTTGATGGCTTTGTCTTTATCTTGCTCTACAACTTCGCCTAGATCATATAAAACTGCTAGATTGTTGCAACTTTTTATATCTCCCTCATCACATCCTTTGATGTAAGCTTGTATCTTTTTTTGTGTATCTTCTGCTGTACCTTGATGTGAATGACTATGATGAGAATGGTCGTGGTGAGAGTGGTCATGATTTGCATGATCTTCACTAGCAAATAAGTTTATACTAAATAGTAAGCCGATACTCATAAATATCTTAATCATAATTAATCCTAGGTTATTTTTTTGTTGTGTATTGTACCGAAAGCTATTATATTTAAAGGCATATAGTTTAGAGGTTTTTTAGAAGATTTGAATTTGTGAAGTGGTGGAGCTGTGGAGAATCGAACTCCAGTCCGAAACCACGCTACTCCTAACGTCTACATGTTTAGTAAAGTTGATTGGGTTTAATCTTGCTTCGCACAGCTTGCAAAGCTACACAAGACGAGCCTCTAGGGTTCATTTTACGCACGAGGCAGACGTAAAATATATCTACATAAGGGTTATACTTCGAGTCCTATTTATCTAGAGTCCATAGGTGAAGCAGCCCGTCCTCTTGCGAGGGGGTAAAACTTAAGCTACTGCTAAAGCTGGGCGGTAATTTGTGTTGTTTGCGTTTAAGCAAGTTTGAGCCGCGTAACGGAAGTGCTCAGTCCGACATGCAGTTAAAAGCTACTTGATCCCGTCGAAACCAGGTCAGCCCCATGAGCGACATTATATCAAAACTTCTGTTTTTAAAGTGTTGTTTTAAAAGATATGTTTGGGAGACTTCACCATAGATTAAAAAAGTGATACTTTAAAAATGTTAACAATGGCATCCTCCACAATGAGCTTCGTGCTCATGTTATGATGATAAACTCACTCGAAAATTCCCAACACATTTCTTTTTATTAAAGGGATATTTTGCTCTATATTTTCTGTAGATATTGGGAGTATTGAGAGTTGAATGTGTTTTTTTACATCTTTTTTGTTGAAAAAATCATCTAAGATAAAAACTGCATTTTCTCCAAAAACATAAGGTTGTTGCATCGCAGCTCCTATGATAACTCCTTTAGGAATCAACTCTAAAAACTCTGGTTCTGCATCAAAGACTATTAGTAAGATATCTTTTTCTTTGCCTGCATCATTTATGGCATCTAGCGCTGCTTGGTATCTGTCTGAACCTTGAAGCCAGATAGCTCTTAGATGTTCATGCTCATCTATAAGCTCTTTTGAGTAATCATAAGTCTCTTTATATGAGAAGTCAACTTGCTGTTTTAAGCCATTTACTTTTATGTTTGACTCACTCATGGCTTTCATAAAACCGACCGTCCTAGCTTTGCCATTTGCTCTTTTTTGTGGGATGGAGATTATACCAACGGAACCATTCTTATCCCATCCAAGTTCTTTCATTTTTTTAGATAAAACCTGACCTATTTTGTATGCTCCATCTTCATTATCTGAAGAGATAAAAGAGATATATTCGCCTTTATCAGTTCCTATATCACTTATAACAACTGGTATGTTAGCAGACTCTGCAAACTTTAAAATCGTAACTGCTGATGAAGAGTTTATGGGCGAGAGAACTATGGCATCTACTCTGTTTTTTATCACTTTTATGGTGTTTTCAATCTCTATTTTTTTATTATTATTAGAGCTATAAAAGCTAACTTCGTAGCCCAACTCATTAGCGCTGTTTTTTATCCCTCGACTCATTATATGCCAAAAAGGTATCCTTATGTCTGAGACAATATAAGCTATCTTTTTTTTAGAAATCTCAGGCTCCGTCTCAGCTGCATCTAAAAGAGTGATAAAGGTGAAAAAAGCTACTAAAAGGGTAAGTTTTATAAGATTCATATCAGCCTCATTTTTTAAATATCTATCTTTGGCTCACTAAAGTAGTAGCCTTGAGAATAGTCGATGCCAAGCTCTACAACTTTGTTTTGAATACTTTCATTTTCCACAAACTCAGCGATGGTTTTTATATCCATTCTTTTAGCAAAGTCAATTATTGTTGATACAACTGCTTGAGCCTGCTTGTTTGTATCTATCTCTTTTATAAGTGAGCCGTCGATTTTTATATAGTCGGCATTTAGTCTCATTAAGTAGTCAAAGTTACTGTAACCTGTACCAAAATCATCTATGGCTATCTTAGAACCAATTTTTTTTACTTTATTTATAAACTCTAAAACTGCTTCAAAATTCTCTATGGATTCAGTCTCTACTATCTCAAAAACAACCCTAGATGCGATGTTATACTTAGTGAGCATATTGTATATATATTCTTTTATTTCTTTGTTTAAAATATCTTCGATTGTTAAGTTTACAGAAAACTCAAGGTCACTATTTTTAAAACGCTCAAAAGTTTTTGCTATCATTATTTTAGTTATGGTTGAGTAGTATTTTGTTTTTTTAGATATCTCTAAAAAGAAAAAAGGAGAGATTAGTTTGTCCGCATCTCTCATTCTAGCTAGTGATTCATATTTTTCAATTTTGGTGGTTTTATTGTTTATAATTGGTTGGTAAACTGGTATAAAACTATCCTCTTGAATGGCTCCTCTTATCTTTTTTGTCCAGTATATATTGTTCTCATACTCTCTGTTTAAGGAGATAGCTTCACTAAAGACGATGATGTTTTTATTGTTTCTTTTTGCAACTTTTAGAGCCATATCTGCAGTTGATAAAATCTTCTCTTTACTCTCAAAAGAGACACCGATGGTAAAGTTGAAGTTTAAATCTTCTTCATCAACTTCAACAGAGATATTAGCTAAGGTAGTTACTAATTTATAAATATTTAGCTCAAATTCATTTTTATCTATATCATGGTTAAATAAAACATACTCATCACCTTGAATATGATAAGTAGAAGTGTTCGCATGTCTAGTTAATCCTGATATGTGCTGACCTACTTGCTTGATGATATAATCACCTACCTCATATCCATAAAAATCATTAAGCTCTGAAAAATTATCTATATTTATGATGGCGAGCGCTGGGTTTGAGCTATGGTCGATATCATAGATTAATTTATATCTATTTCCTAAGTTAGTCAATGTGTCAGTGTTTGCTATTTTATCAAGCTGTTCTTGCTGCTTTATCATTTTAGTAATATCGTGCCTAACTGCTATAAACTCTACGATATTTTCATTTTCGTCTAAGATTGGTAAAACAGTTGAATCTACCCAGTAATCATCTTTTTTACCTCTGTTTTCTAAGACTCCTTTCCAAACTTTTTTATTGCTGATCGTCTTCCACATTTCTGTGTAGAGTGTTTTTGGAGTGTCTTTATGTCTTACTATATTGTGAGATTTTCCTATAACCTCGTCAGGAGTTAAGCCAGAAATACTGTAAAAATACTCATTTGCATAGGTGATTTTTCCTTTGATATCTGCTTTTGTAACTATGCTAGATTTATCTAGTGCTAGCTCATAACTTTTTAAAAATGCAATATTTTGATCTAGTTGAAATCTTGACTCTTTAATGGAGTTAATCATATTGTTTAGAGTTGATGAAAGTATGGCTAGCTCTTTAGAGCTGTAGGTAGGAATGATGCTAGTTGGTATGCCATCGTCTGTATTGTTATTGATAATTTTTATGATGCTACTTAGTGGCTTTTGCACTATTTTGTGTATAACAAAATATAGTACCAACAGGACTATTATAGTACTTAAGAGAGTGATTATAATGCTGATAGTGATGATACTTTCTAGTTTCTCTTCTACTAAATCGTCTGAAGCATAGATTGCGATAGTGCCTAATTTTAAACCATTTTGGTTGTAAATATCATCTTTTATATATAGATAGGAGTTATCTATCTTCTTTTGATGAACTTTGTTGCTTTGGTTGTAATCTTCTATCTTATGATTATTATTGATTTTACCAACTAGGTATGTTGAGTCTAGTATCTTTGCCATATTGTAATCTTCAACAATAATAGCTAGTGTATATTTACGATTTAACTCATTCGCTATAAGGTTTTCATACTCGTGTACAGAGTATGAATCTAAAAAAGGGTAGATGCTGTTTTTTAGCAGCGATAAACTTGTTCGGACATCACTGTTTATATCTTTTAGAAGATGGTCTTTTGTTTGAGTATAAAATATATTACTCACTATAAAAACAGCTACAAGTATAGTAAAGGTAACTGAAATAAAAAGTGTAAAAAAGATTGATTTTCGGTTATTTTTCATAGATTATTTAAAGAGTCCTAAAATTAAGTAATAGAGTTACTTTATCTAATTTCCTGTTAAGAAGAGATATACGAATAAAATTTTTTTTGCTTCATTAAATGTAGTTTGAAAAATAAATTTACCAAAGTAGATTTAAAGAGAGACTTAAGATATAAGTATTGGTCGTTAAAAGAAATGTTTTACTCCCTCTTCACTCAATAAAAGCTAGAATAGCATTTTTATTTCAATTATTTGGATTAGGGTAATCATGGAACTATATATCTCATCACTATTAAAGATATTTTTTATAATGACGCCATTTTTTGTGTTGTCTGTATTTCTTACAATGACACAAGATGCGACTATCTCAGAGAGAAAAGCCTTAGCTATTAAGGTCACTACTTCTGTTGTTATTATTAGTTTGATTCTTCTTTTTTTTGGAAAACATATCTTTTCTATCTTTGGCATCACTCTTGATGCTTTTCGTATAGGAGCGGGCGCGCTTTTGTTTATAAATGCAGTTGAACTCATTAAAGGAAACAAAGATGGCGCTCAAGTTGGCAAAAAGGATATCTCACAACTTGCAGTAGTCCCTTTGTCTATTCCAATTACCATAGGCCCTGGTACCATCGGGATCTTGCTTGTTATGGGAGCAACATTTGAGAATACTTCGTCGATGCTAGTGGGGAGTCTTTCACTCCTAAGTGCTGTTATGTTGATTGGGATTATGCTTTATAGTGCTAGTTTTATTGAAAATATCATAGGCAAACAAGGGCTTTTAGTTATATCAAAAATCACAGGACTTTTTCTAGCAGCACTCTCTGCACAAATCGTATTTACAGGGATTAAAAACTTTTTAGATTTATAAGATGGGGTTGCAAAAGAATTTGATAGATATTGATGATGTTTTTAATAGAAAGTGAATTTTTATAAAAGTGGTGGCTTGTCTCGGAATCGAACCAAGGACACGCTGATTTTCAGTCAACTGCTCTACCGACTGAGCTAACAAGCCACTTTGTAAAATGGAGGATCTTTAAAAGAGGTGGTGGCCAATCTCGGAATCGAACCAAGGACACGCTGATTTTCAGTCAACTGCTCTACCGACTGAGCTAATTGGCCATCTTTTAAAGAGCGACATTGTATCTTTTAAGTACTGAATTTTAGCTTATGAACTGCATCTTTGAACTCATCGCCTCTTTGCATATAAGAGCTAAACTCATCGAGACTTGAAGCAGCTGGCGAGAGTAGGGCAGTTTCATCTTTTTTTAGCCTTTTATCTATCTCTTTTATGGCATCTGATAGATTTTTGCAAGTATGAAACTCTATCTTGTATTTTTTTGCAAGAGTTAAGAGTTTTTCCTTGTTTGAGCCTATGGTGTAGATGCAAAGCGAGAAGTTTTGCATAAAAACAAATAACTCATCAAGTTCTACGCCTTTATCATCCCCACCTAAAATGAGATGAATAAATGAGTCTTTATATCTCTTTAGTGCCGCCATAGTCGCATCTATGTTTGTCGCTTTGGTGTCATTTACCCAAAGCCTGTTTTTTGCATCTCTTAACTCTTCTTGACGGTGAGCTTCAAGAGTAAAGGAGTTGATTTTTTCATAGTTTATCTCATCAAATAAAATCTTCTCAACAGCCATGGCAAGAAGTGCGTCTGCTAAAAAAGCACCTTGAAACTTTACTTTGCTTGCATCTATACCAAAATATTTAGCTAGAGATACTTCATCTTTGTAAGTGATAAGATGTGCATCTGTTGGTGTATCTTTGTAAATTTCTGGGACGATAGCTATCTCTCCCTCTTTCATCAAAGAGAGAGGTTTTAGCTTTGCATCAACATACTCTTTCATGCTTGTATGCCAACTTATATGATCAGGACTAAGAGGAAGAAGTACATAGATGTTTGGTGACGCTTTGTTTGTGTAGTGCAGGGTGAATGAACTAGTCTCTAGTATCCATATCTTTGCTTCTGTGTTAAGCTCTGCAAGTGGAGTTCCTATGTTTCCACCACAAAGACTTCCTTTAGATGCTAAGAGATGCTGCATCATCTGAGTTGTTGTAGTCTTTCCATTTGTTCCACTTATCCAGACTTTTAGGGGCTTTGCATCTCTAAAGTAGTCATATTCGCTTATAAGATTTTTTGAGCGTTTTATAAGTGGGTTTGATGGTGGGATGCCAGGTGAGGGTATCTCTAAGTAAGAATATTTTGGGTTAAAAGCATTTGATGGTTTTACCATAAATCCATCTTCATCACGAAAAGGTTTTAGACATTTGTCATCATAAAAGACAGCATCTTTTATAACTTTAGCAAGAGCTTTTGTAGTTTTGCCGTAGCCAAATAGAGAGACCATCTAGCGAATCTTTAGAGTGATAAGTGCGATAAGGTTTGATAAAATAGCGATAATCCAAAACCTAACTATAATCTTGTTCTCAGCCCACTTTTTCATCTCAAAATGGTGATGAATCGGCGCCATCAAAAAGACTCTTTTGTTTCTAAGTTTATAACTTCCAACTTGAAGAATGACAGAGACTGTCTCTATAACAAAGATAGAGCCTATTAGAAGAAGAAGTATCTCATTTTTAGAGATGATGGCAAGGTAGCCCAAAAATGCACCAACAGTTAAAGAGCCACTATCTCCCATAAAAACCTCTGCAGGGTGGCAGTTGTACCACAAGAAGCCAGTCAAAGCTCCCATCAAAGCACTAGCGACTATGGCTACTTCGCCCACATCAAAGTTTGGCATAAGCAGGTAAGAACTTATAACTGCATTGCCTGTAAAGTAGATGATAATGCTAAAAGATGTAAGAGCCGCAAGGGACGGAACTGTAGCTAAACCATCTAGTCCATCTGTGAGGTTTACCGCGTTTGAGGTTGAAACTATAACTATAGACCAAAATATCATTGAATATATTCCCATATTAAAGAGAGGATTTTTCAAAAATGGTACATAAAGATCGGTGTTAAACTCTGCACCAAGGCATAAAAAAGCCGTTATTATAATGGAAGCTAGGATTTGCAGGAGCAGTTTTGTTCTTGCTTTTAAACCTGCTCCATTTTGGCATTTTTTTATCTTTGCTAAATCATCTTTAAGCCCAATAAGAGCAAAAAGAACAAGTGTTAATATCGCTCCTAGAGCAAACATGTTTGAAAGTTTTATAGTAAGTAGAGATGCCAAGATAGTAGCACCTATGAAAACGACGCCACCCATAGTTGGAGTTTTTTCTTTTTGTCTGTGACTTTGTGGAGCAAGGTCGTAGATAGGCTGAACGCTTGAGTTTTTTTGTGCCCATCTTATAAACTTTGGCATCAAAAATAGTGTGAAAGAAAGAGCTAAGAAAAATGAAAATCCCGCTCTAATAGTAATGTATCCGAGTATATTTATATTTAGTAGTTCATAAAGTGCGTATAGCAAAGCGGTAAGTCCCTTAGTTGTTTAAAAGTGGCATTATAGATTTTTTATAGTAAAAGTATGATAAAGTGGAAATATTTCATAAGATTTACTCATTTTTTAAAAAAGAGTATAATTGCAAAAACTTTTATACAAGGAGAGTGGATTTGTCAAAAAAAGCTGTTTTAGTCATAACAGATGGCATTGGATATAGCTCTAAAACTGAGCATAACGCATTTTTCAAAGCTAAAAAGCCCACTTATGACAAACTATTTAAAGAGGTGCCGTACTCTTTTATAGACACTTCTGGGCTTAGTGTTGGTTTACCAAAAGGACAGATGGGAAACTCTGAAGTAGGGCATATGAGCATAGGAAGTGGTAGAGTTTTGTATCAAGATTTAGTTAAAATCTCTTTAGCATTAAGTGACAAAACCATAGAGTCAAACGAAGCTTTAACTTCACTTCTTAGCAAATCCAAAAGAGTTCATCTTATCGGACTTATGAGTGATGGAGGCGTTCACTCTCACATAAATCACTTTATAGGTCTTGCAAATATCGCAGCAAAAAAAGACAAAGAGGTTTTTTTGCATCTTATAACAGATGGTAGAGATGTCTCTCCAACTTCTGCAAAAAATTATCTGCAAACTTTAGAATCAAAGATAGATAAAAGCATAAAGATAGCAACAATCTCTGGACGTTTTTTTGCGATGGATAGAGATAACCGTTGGGATAGAGTTCAAAAAGCCTATGAAGCGATGGTAGATGCGAAGCCAAAAACAGACTTAAGTGTGAGCAACTATATCGATGCATCATACGCTAAAGGCGAAAGTGATGAGTTTATAGAGCCTGCTTCATTTGAGGGCTATAAAGGCATTTTAGATGGCGATAGCATCTTAACTATAAACTTTAGAAGCGATAGGATGAGAGAGCTTGTAACTGCTTTAGGGAGTAGTAGTTTTGATAGCTTTGCTTGTACAAAAAAAAGCGTAAACATAGCTACTATGACAGAGTACGATAAGTCCTTTTCTTATCCTGTGTTATTTTTAAAAGAGACTCCTAAAAACACTTTAGCAGAGGTTATTGCATCACGTGGGCTTAGACAGCTTCATACAGCAGAGACTGAAAAGTATGCGCATGTGACATTTTTTTTAAATGGCGGCATCGATGAACCTTATGAAAACGAGACAAGAGTTTTAATCCCCTCACCTGATGTTAAAACTTATGATATGAAGCCAGAAATGAGTGCCAAATGGGTCGGAGATGTTGTCCTTAGAGCTATGCAGGAAGGATATGACTTTGTAGTTGTAAACTTTGCAAATGGCGATATGGTAGGGCATACTGGGGATGAAGATGCGGCTATTGTTGCAGTTGAAGCTGTTGATGCTGAGTTAGGGCGTATTTTACAATGTGCAAAAGAGCAAGACTACGCCCTAGTTATCACATCTGACCATGGGAATTGTGAAGAGATGAGAGATGATGATGGAAATGTTTTAACAAACCATACGGTCGGAAAAGTTTGGTGTTTTGTAGAGGCAGAGGGCGTAACAAAAGTAGAAGATGGTGGACTAAACAACATAGCTCCAACTGTTTTAAAGCTTATGGATATAGAGATACCAAAAGAGATGGATAAGAGTCTAGTTTAAGCATTAGACGAGGTTAAAATCTCATTTGCGAAAGTTGTGAGGGTTTAAAGCCATGCCAACGAGGTTAAAACCTCGCTTCCAAAAGAGTTGTGAGGGTTTAAAGCCATGCCAACGAGGTTAAAACCTCGCTTCCAAAAGAGTTGTGAGGGTTTAAAGCCATGCCAACGAGGTTAAAACCTCGCTTCCAAAGCCGTGTGACGTTTGCAGTTGATAGGACTTTTCGGAAGCGATGCTTCAGCTTCGCAAAAGGGACTTGTTCCTTTTACGTGATAAATAATAGGGAAAAGGTTCCCTTAAATTTATGAAATAAGAGCAACAAAGTTGCGAGGGCTTTTTGCCGAAGAAAACCAAGCGTTAGCGTAGTAAAAGGGACTTGTTCCTTTTACGTGATAAATAATAGGGAAAAGGTTCCCTTAAATTTATGAAATAAGAGCAACAAAGTTGCGAGGGCTTTTTGCCGAAGAAAACCAAGCGTTAGCGTAGTAAAAGGGACTTGTTCCTTTTACGTGATAAATAATAGGGAAAAGGTTCCCTTAAATTTATGAAATAAATTAAAGGAATAATAAAGTGAAATTTAGCGGAAAAAATGTTTTAGTTACGGGTTCTAGTCGTGGGATTGGCGCTGAGATTGCAAAAACTCTTGCATCTTATGGTTTAAAGGTTTGGATCAACTATAGAAGTGGCGCTGCTGAGGCTGATGCTATAAAAGAAGCAATAGAAGAGAGTGGCGGCAGGGCTGCTGTTATAGGTTTTGATGTTAGTGATGAGGATGCATTTGTTGATGCCATCAAGACTATAGTAGATTGTGATGGAGAGCTTTCATATCTTGTAAATAATGCTGGAATCACAAATGATAAACTTGCCCTTCGTATGAAAACAGAGGAGTTTATGAGTGTTATAAATGCTAATCTTACTTCATGTTTTATAGGATGTCGTGAATCTATGAAAGTTATGAGAAAGAAAAAGTTTGGCTCAGTTGTAAACATAGCATCTATCGTTGGTGAGACAGGAAATGCTGGCCAGACAAACTATGCGGCATCTAAAGGCGGAGTTATTGCAATGACAAAAAGTTTTGCAATAGAAGCAGCAACAAGCGGCATCCGCTACAATACTATAACTCCAGGCTTTATAGCAACTGAGATGACAGATGCGCTGAGTGATGAGATAAAAGAGAGCTTTACTTCTAAAATACCAATGAAACGCTTTGGAAATCCTAAAGAAGTAGCAGAGGCAACAGCATTCTTGCTCTCAGACCACTCTAGCTACATAACAGGCGAAACACTAAAAGTTAACGGCGGAATGAACATGGCGTAATAGTTTATTTAAGTTAGATATGTTACAATTTCGCGATTTTATAATAAAAAAAATAGGAGCTATGATGGCACTTTTAGACGATATTAAAGAAGTAGTGGTTGAGCAACTCAGCGTTAATCCAGATGAAGTAAAAGAGGACGCAAAGTTCGTTGAAGATTTAGGTGCGGATAGCCTTGATGTTGTTGAACTAGTAATGGCTCTTGAAGAGAAGTTTGATATTGAGATTCCTGATGATGAAGCAGAGAAGATCCAAACTGTTAAAGATGTAGTTAATTATATCGAGAGTAAATAGTCGCGCTAGAATGTTTTTAGAACTCAGGTTGTAGTTTTTAGCTGCAGCTGGGTTTTTTAAAGTATTTTATAAATTTTTGTGATGGAGAGTTTTTTTATGAGAAGAGTTGTAGTAACTGGTCTAGGTATGATAAATGCAGTTGGTAATGATAAAGAGAGTTCGTTTAAAGCTATTTGCGATGGTGTTTGCGGTATAGATGAGATCACTCTCTTCGATGCATCAGAGTACTCTGTTAGAATTGCAGGAGAGGTAAAAAACTTTGATGCAAGCACTGTAATGCAACCTAAAGAGGTTAAAAAAGCAGATAGATTTATCCATCTTGGATTAAAAGCTGCTGCAGAAGCTATGAGTGATGCAAATCTTCCTGAGGGTATAGATATGGATAGATTTGGCATCAGCACAGGTTCTGGTATAGGTGGCCTTCCTGCAATTGAGAAAAACTCTATCATTCTTGCAACAAAAGGCCCTAGAAGAATCTCTCCATTTTTCATTCCCTCAGCACTTGTAAATATGCTTGGTGGATTTGTCTCAATAGAGCACAAAACTAGAGGCCCTAACTTATCTAGCGTAACTGCTTGTGCGGCTGGAACTCATGCTATTAGTGAAGCCGTTAAGACTATCATGTGCGGTGGTGCAGATAAGATGCTAGTCGTAGCAGCTGAATGTGCAGTGACTGGTGCAGGGATTGGTGGATTTGCAGCTATGAAAGCACTCTCAACAAACAATGAAAACCCAAAAGAGTCTTCTCGTCCTTTTGATTCTGAACGCGATGGTTTTGTTATGGGTGAGGGAGCGGCTGCTCTAGTTTTAGAAGACTATGAAGATGCAGTGGCTCGTGGTGCAAATATCTATGGTGAGATTATAGGTTTTGGTGAGAGCGGAGATGCTAGTCATATAACTACACCTAGTCTTGATGGTCCAGCTCGTGCTATGATGGCAGCTTATAAAATGGCAGGAAAGCCTAAGATAGACTATGTAAATGCGCACGGAACAAGCACACCTATAAACGATAAGAATGAAACAGCGGCAGTAAAAGAACTTTTAGGTGAGAGTTGCCCTCCAATGAGTTCTATTAAAGGTCAAATAGGTCACTGCCTTGGAGCTGCAGGCGGTATAGAAGCAGTAACTTGCCTTATGGCTATGAGAGATGGTATCCTACCTCCAACTATCAACTATAAAACTCCAGACGAAGCTTGTGATCTTGACTATGTTCCTAACGTTTCAAGAAAAGCTGAGCTAAATGTGGTTATGAGCAACTCTTTTGGTTTTGGCGGAACTAACGGTGTTCTAATCTTTAAAAAACTCTAAAAAGGTACTCAAAATGGCAACATATTTAGATTTTGAATATAAAATCAAATTTATTCAAGAAGATATAATCTCTGCTCGTGTTCGTCATGATGAGATAGAAGTAGCAAAACTTCAAGCAAATCTTGATAAGGAAGTTACAAAAACTTTTAGTAACCTAAGCCCTTTTCAACAGCTCCAGCTTGCTCGTCATATAGATAGACCTTATGCACTTGACTACATCAACCTAATCATGCGTGATAAGTATGAGATTCACGGAGACAGACACTTTCGTGATGATGCTGCAATTCTTTGTTATATCGGATATATTGGCGATGAGAGAGTTGTAGTTATTGGGGAGCAAAAAGGTCGCGGAACTAAAAACAAGATAAGAAGAAACTTTGGTATGCCTCACCCTGAGGGTTATAGAAAAGCCCTTCGTGCTGCAAAGTTAGCTGAGAAGTTTAAACTCCCTCTTTTGATGCTAGTGGATACTCCAGGTGCATATCCAGGGCTTGGAGCTGAAGAGAGAAACCAGAGTGAAGCGATTGCCAGAAACTTACTAGAACTCTCAGAACTTGATACTCAGAGTGTTTCTGTAGTTATTGGAGAGGGCGGAAGTGGTGGAGCTTTAGCCATCGGAGTAGCGGATAGATTTGCCATGATGCGCTACTCTGTTTTTAGTGTTATCTCGCCTGAGGGCTGTTCTGCTATTTTATGGAATGACCCTAAAAAAGCAGAAGCCGCAACAAATGCTATGAAGATTACAAGTGGAGATTTAAAAAAATTAGGTCTTATTGATGACATCATAGATGAGCCACTTATTGGTGCTCACAGAGATAAAGAAGCTGCAGCAGCTGCTATAGCTGACTATTTTTTAGCTAGCGTTAAGTCTTTAAAAGAGATGAGTAAAGAAGATAGACTTCAAGCTCGATATGAAAAACTAACAGGTATCGGCGCTTACGCAGAGTAAGCCGAATCTTCTTTTTTAACTTCTTTCTCTTCTTTTTGACTTTCTAGCAAAAGAGGGTCGAATTTTGGTCTTTTTAGTCTTTTAGCATCTTTACTAAACTTTATAAGATTCTCAACACTCTTAATCTCTTTATCTTTTTTTCTAATACTCTCAAGCGAGAGTTTAAATAGCTCATAAGTAGTTATAACATCACTCATAGCTCTGTGATGAGTTGCTTCTGGGTTTAAATTAAGCGTGTCATTTAAGTAAGAAAGAGCATATCTATATGAGACTATACTTCTTTGAGCAATAGCTAGTGAGCATAAAGAGCGATTTAAAAGAGGTTCTAACCCTATTTTTTGCATACTAAGTGAGATAAAACTATAATCAAACTTCACATCATGTGCTACAAAAATAGAGTTAGCTAAAAAAGTCTTAAACTTGTAAAGTACATCTTTAAGAGGCGGTGCATCTTTTGTATCTTCAACGCAGATGCCAGTTATTTGGCTTATATGCACATTTATCTCTTCACATTTTACAAGAGACTCAAACCTACCTATAACCTTACCATTTTTGATTTTAAGAGCTGCTATCTCTATAATCTGATGTTTATCTATCTTTGAACCATTTGTCTCAATATCTACTATGCAAAACTCTCCATCAGATATGGATGTAAATCTTGTAGAAAAGTAGTAAGAACCATGGTGTTTTATAATCTCTAGTCCTTGTGAGTGCCAAAGTTCTAAGTATAGATCCAATTCATTATCGTCGATTTGTGACTTAATATGTTCTTGTGCCAAGCCTTTGTTTGAGAGTTTTTGGATACTTTTTGCATCTAGCGCGAAATCATTAGTGAGCATTGGCTATAAACTCTCTTACTTTTTTTGCGTCTTTTTTACCGTGTGATATCTCAACCCCACTACTTACATCAACTCCGTAAAAACCATGGTTTTTAAGTGATGCTACATTGGAAGCATCAAGCCCACCAGCAAGTATTATCTTAGAGCAATCAACTCCATCAAACCACTCGATATTGAGTCTTTTACCTGCTCCACCATAGCTCTCACAATAGGCATCTATGAGTCTATACTCATCAGCGAACTCTAAGATATCTTGTGGAGTTTTGGCTCTTATGACTTTTATAAAGGGAACAAAAAGTTGCTTATAAAGAGACTCATCTGCTTCAAAGTGTATCTGGGCGAGTGTGCAGCCAGACTCTTGCATATAGGAGTTTATAACTTGTGCATCAGCGTTTACAAAGAGGCCTACTTTTTCTACAAAAGGAGGGAGTTTTGAGATGATTTGTTGTGCATCACTAGGCGAGATATATCTAGGTGAATTTTCATAAAACACAAATCCTAGAGCATCTGCGCCTGCTTCTATGGCATCCATTGCATCTATATAAGAAGTTATTCCGCAAATCTTAGTCTTCATTATATTTTTAAACCTTCAGTGAAGCTATCGCATCTTTTTTTGAGGCATGATTAAAAACATAACTTCCAGCGACTACAATATCAACGCCCACATCTTTTAGACTCTGTATATTTTTATCACTCACTCCGCCATCAACTTCTATAAGGCAAGCTGGATTTAGTCTCTTTCGCATCTCATTGAGTTTAGCAGCTTTTGGAATAACACTCTCTATAAAACTCTGTCCGCCAAAACCAGGATTTACACTCATAAGCAAAACCATGTCTAAGTCTTTTAAGATGTACTCAAGAGATTCTGGCGGAGTGTGCGGGTTTAAAACAATGGCTGGTTTTATACCAAGTGAGCGAATTTTCTGGATAAGTCTATGAGGATGTTTCTCCTCTTCTATATGAAAAGAGATATATTCTGGTTTTAGTGGTGCAAAGAGCTCAACAAAAAAAGTGTTGTTTTGAACCATAAGATGAATATCTAGCGGTTTTGTAGCACAAGCAGCGATAGCAGAGACTACAACGGGTCCTATAGTTAAGTTTGGTACAAAATGCCCATCCATAACATCTACATGGACTAAATCACATCCACTTGAACATATATCTTCTATATCTCTTTGAAGGTTGCCAAAGTCAGCTGACAAAACGCTAGGGGCTACTAACATAAATATTCCTTATATAGATAAGAGTTAAACTCTCATTTTAATTGAATGTTCTGAACAATTATTAGGTTGGATCCTGAATCAAGTCCAGGATGGCGCATGTCCCGCCATTTCGTGCTTGACACGGAATCCAATTTATAGATTAATTCAGAGGGTTTAATTTTGTAATTATACAGATGCAAGCTTTTATCTAGTTAAGAAAAAGAGGAACTTATCATCATTAAAAGATAGCTCAACTTGAACACCCTTTCTATCTTGAATTACTTCTAAGAGACTATCTACATTATTGTATGTACGAGGAAGGGTTATATCTACGCTTATATTTTGGTCTGAGAGAAGAGTTTTAATCCTTCCACCAACTATATTTACAAGCTCTGCTAAGGTATCTAAGATAAGCTCTATATCGTTGGTATTTTCCCCTATGAGAAGCTCACAAGCTTTTTTTGCAATTGCCTTAGGAAAAACTAAGATTACCATTCCATCTAAGTCACCATAGTAACCAATAGAACTAGCGATTTTATCAGTTTTATCTTTTATATCTATGGCTTGAACTTGGGCTGATTGTTTGATGGCTTTGGAGTTAGTCATCATCTCAATAGTGACCACCGTTGCGTCTATAAATCTTGGTAACTCGGTGACAGTCTGCTTATTTATCACCCTTTTGGTTTTTGTATTTGCTGCACTTGAAGCTCCAAGCTCCTTGAGTAGTTCTTTGTTTTTTAAGATATCATCCATCTGATCATAAAATAAGATGCCAGCATCTTCGAGTGTCTCTTTAAAGGTATCTGTAGTCTTTTCAAAGTCCATTCCTACAAAACATATATTAGCATTATATTCAGCTGCAGAACTTGCTAATTTTGAGAAGAAATTTAACGCATGAACATTCATACTGATGACTTTGTAGGCATCGAATATAAAGAGCCTAAAACCTACATTTAAAGAGTTATTGTGATACTGAATATTGAATTTACTTGAAATTTCTGCATCTAAGAAAGAGGAAATGGAGTAGATAATAGCATTACCTGTAACCCTTGTGGCTATTTTTTGCCCCATCTGACCTAGATATGTTAAGTCGATAGCAGCATCGTAAGCGCCCATGTTAGAGGACTTTTCTCTAAATTCTTGTCTCGTTTGAGCAATGATAGGATTGTGCCCATTGTCATGAAGTTCTATAGCCATTGCTGAGCGTTGAGATTTGTCATCGCTATATAGTAAAACGTTTTTATTTTGTTTTTGAAAAGAAGATGAAAAAAGATAGGCTATATCTATGGTTTTGTATAAAGAGAAGTACATTTTATCCTGATAAAAGATATTGATAGCTTTGTATTTTTTCTCATCGTAGTCGCAAAAGCCAACTGTAGCATGATTTTTTTGTCTTATTTTGGAGAAGAGTTTCATAAAAACTTCAAGCCCATTTTTGTTAAAAAAAACAACTCGCTTGAGTGAAACTAAAATCATATCAACATTCAGTACCAATGTAGCTTCAATATCTTCTAAGCTTAAAAAAGCGCTACTGCTGTTTCCATCTAAAAAGCCCTGAGGAGTGAAAACGCCTACCCCATTTTTAACAACTGCTCTCACTCTATCTCCATAAGCGTGGCAAAATCATCATAGATATCACCTATAAAATCTACCTGAAAATCGACAAAGTCATTTAAACCTGCCTCAATAAAAAGAGGCTGAGAAAGCTCATAAAAAAGTAATAGATGCATCCATTTAGCAAGCAAGTTTATATCTTCATCGCAAGAGGGTTTTAGTCCAGAACTCGCTTGGATGATCTCGCCTATCTCTTTTGGCATCTCCCACTTAAGAGCAATCTGCTCACAGATATCAAACAAATCCATCCCACAAAGACGAGCCAAAATGGTGTTGTAGTCAAGATTTTTAGTCGCCCTTAGAAGTGTTACATCTTTGATTTTATGACAAAAAAGGGCTTCAGAGACAATGATGCTAGCAGGAAGAAGAGTTATAGCGCTTATGGTATTTTTATCTTCTTTACCTAGATGTTTTAAGATTAGCTCCCATCTTTTTGAGAGCCTTGCTTGAAGTTCATAGAAATTTTTTGCATTTAGTTTAAAAAGCAGCCATTTTGATGGGCTCAAAAGTGTGGTCATATAGTTATAAACGGTCTGCTGTGAATCTGAGACCCCTAAGATGCCAAATATTTGAGAGATATCTTTTACTTCGTGTGAAAAGCCATATATGGGTTTATTTACTAAGTTTTTAAGGTATTTTGAAAGAGCCAAATCTGTTTGAGCAACTTTAGAAGCTTTTATAAGTTCACCACTATTTAAAAGGGCTAGAGTCTCTTTTAGTGCTTTAGGAGCAGGTGGAATCTTCTCTATAAACTCATCAATCTTGTCTTTTGTTATCATTTTCTCTTCATTTTGGATATAATTTTAATACATTTTATCTGTATATTTATAAAATAGCTATTAAGTCTGTTTGTGCTTTGTTTATTCAAACATAGGACTGCCTTTAAGCTGGAGTTTTGCTTTACATTGATATAATTCGCAACTTTTAAAAACCTAAAATTAAGGATTCTAGCATGGCAAGAAGATGTGCTATTAGCGGCAAAGGCCCTATGACTGGGAACAATGTTTCTCATGCAAAAAACAGAACAAAGCGTCGTTTTTTACTAAACTTAAGATCAGTGCGTATCACATTAGAAGATGGTACAACTAAAAAGATTAAAATTTCAGCAAGAGAATTACGCACGTTAAAGAAAAACTCGTAAGAGCATAGGAAAACAAGTTGAATCTTTTTAAAAGGATTCGCAACTTCCTACATTGGGAGTCTGCTCCCAAACCTCAAGTAAGACTTCTTCCTGAAGTCTATTCACACCTCAGAAAATTTCGTTTACCACTCATACTAACCATAATGACTATGTTAATTGGGACAATAGGCTATATACTTTTAGAAAAAGTAACCCTAATAGATGCCATTTACCAGACAGGTATTACATTTACTACAGTTGGCTTTGGTGAAGTTTTTGAAGTCTCAAATGCAGGACGACTCTTTACTATAACACTTATTATTGCAGGTTTTGCTGTGTTTACAAGTGCTATCGGTATTGTTGTAGGAGAGCTAAACAGGGGAACAATTTTTAAGATCTTAAAGGAGCGAAAAATGTTATATAAGATAGCTAGACTAAAAAAGCATTTTGTTGTTTGTTATCATAATGATTACACTCTTGAAGTTACAAAAGAGTTAAGAAAAAATCATATTCCTTTTGTTGTTGTAGATCCAAGAGAAGAGATTCATGAGTGGGCGATAGAGCATAACTATCCAACCTACTTAAAAGCAGAACCTCATGCTGAACTCTCGATGTTAAAGGCGCATCTTGCATCTGCAAAGGGGCTTATAACTCTCTCTGCATCTATAGCTGACAATATTGCTCTTATAGCGTCGGTGAGGCTTTTTGAAAAGGAGCATTTCCTACCACGTCCATACTATGTTATATCAGCAGCTGAGGCTATGAACGATGTTGAAAAGCTTAAAAAACTCGGAGCCGATACAGTTGTTTCACCCACAAAACTAACAGCTCAAAGAGTTAGCGCAATGGCAGCTCGCCCAGATATGGAAAATCTTTTAGAAGAGTTTTTATATAAAAGTGATAACCCACTAGATATGGAAGAGGTGGAAGTTCCAAAGTATAGCTGGGCAGTTCTAAAGAAGATAAAAGAGACACATATTCGCCAAATTACCAACACTTCAGTGATAGGTATAACAAAAAAAGATGGTAAATTTATCTCCATGCCAAAGGGAGATGTACTTATTACTAGTGAGTGTAAACTTCTTATTATTGGTATGCAAAGTGATATAGCAACCACAAAAGAGTTACTTAGAAAAAGAACTAAACCTAAGGAGTTGAGATTTGTATAATATAACACAAACAGCTGATGGAGTCTGTGCATCAGAAGGATTTTTTGCTGATGGAGTAAGCGCAGGGCTTAAGAAAAACAACGCACTTGATATGGCTTTTATCTATAGTGATAGCGAGTGTGAAGTGGCATCTGTATTTACTACTAATAAGATGTTTGCAGCACCTATAAAACATTTTAAGGCTAAGGGTGACTTTAAGAGTAACTTTGTGCTAATCAACTCAAGAAATGCAAATGCAATGACTGGTCAAGCTGGAGTTGAAGATATAGATGAAGTTTTGAGTAACTGTGCAGAGATGCTAAACCCTATTATGAGTTCAACTGGCGTTATTGGTGTGAGACTTCCAAAAGAAAAAATTATAAACGGCATGAAGCTTTTTGATATATCAAATAAAAACCCAAGCAATGCTGCAAAAGCCATTATGACAACTGACTCATTTTCAAAAGAGATAGCTCTAAGAGTCACACTTGATGATGGTAGTAGTTTTAACATTGGCGCAATGGCAAAAGGTGCTGGGATGATAAACCCGGCAATGGCTACTATGCTGTGTTTTATAACTACAGATGCAAAAGCCTCAAAACAAGAGATGCAAGAGGTTTTAGATGAAGTTACAAAGACAACTTTTAATGCTATAAGTGTTGATGGAGATACTTCTACAAATGACACAGTTTTACTCTTAAGTAACTCAAAAAGTGGTGTTTACGATAGGGAGGCTTTTAAAGAGGCTCTTTTTAAAGTTATGCACTTTTTAGCTCTAGAGATGGTAAGAGATGGAGAAGGTGCTACAAAGCTTGTGACTTATAATATAACAGGTGCAAAAAATGATAAAGAAGCTGAGATAGTTGCAAAGACACTAAGTGATTCACTTCTAGTTAAAACTGCTCTTTTTGGAGAAGATCCAAACTGGGGACGCATAGCATCTACAGTTGGGGCTAGTGGAGTTGAAGCATATGAAGAAAAACTCAAAATCTCATTTGATAACCTCTGTGTGTATGACAAAGGCAATCTATACTTTGATGCAGAGATGGAGAAAAGATGTGCAGTTGTAATGGGGCACAAAAAGTTTACTATATCTTGTGACTTAGGCATAGGCGAAGGTACTTTCAAGGCTTATGGATGTGATCTCGGTTACGAATACGTAAAAATTAATGC
>JAVEST010000003.1:0-49031 GCA_034006465.1 Sulfurimonas sp.
ATTCTGCAGATGCCCTTACTGCTGCAATCAACTATCTCTCTAGTCAATTTGCAGATGGAGAAACTGTAGCGTTTGATTACAACATAGCATCAACACAAGGAACTTATATATTTCAAGGTGGTTTAGATCAAAATCACATTGCAGTAGATCTCGTAGGTACAACTGTAACGGATTTAAGTGCAATCCTTATATAACAAAGCCATAGAGATGATTTACAAAACTCTAAGCTCTTTAAAATGTCTAAAAATTTAGCACACTTTATCTTAGCTGTGCTAATTGCTAGCATAGTTATAACACTCTCTATGCGTTCGCTAGAGTTCTTTATGCCTTTTGAGAATAAGGTTAAAGACCTTATGTTTAAAGTAAGGGGTGAAATCAAAGGGGATGAGAATATCATCATCGTTGATATTGATGAGAGGAGTCTTAACTCTCTTGGACAGTGGCCTTGGAGTAGAGATATAGTGGCTACCCTTTTGCAAAATCTCTCTGATTATGGGGCTGGTATCATTGGACTTGATATTGTCTTTGCAGAAGCAGATAACAGCTCTCCTAAAAAAGTACTAGAGAAACTTGGACTTCCTTATGAGGGAGTAGTTGATTATGATGAGGTTTTAGCTCAAACCATTTCACAAACTCCTACTATTATCGGATATGTTTTTGCTATGCAAAATGACACGATTGCAGCAGAGAAAAATCCAAAATCAAGTGGAATCATAGTAGAGAAAAATAGACCCCAAATATCTTACCTGCTAAAACCCTATCGCCCCATCCTAAACATCGACTCTATTAGCGAAGCTGCATACTCTAGCGGTTATTTTAACACTGTGCCTGATAGTGATGGCAATGTAAGAAGTGTTCCTTTAGTTATGGAGTATGAGGATGTTATCTACCCATCGCTTGTTCTTGAGATGGCAAGAATCATACAAAACAAGAGAAAAATCGAGCTTTTGTATGATGATAATGGATTGAGTCATATCACGCTAGGGGAGTTAGATATTGCAACAGATTATTATGGGCGCTTAAATGTTAACTTTAGAGGGGAGCAGGGTAGTTATCGCTATATCTCAGCATTAGATATCTATGAAAAAAAAGTAAAACCTGAGGAGATAGAGGGGAAAATAGTCTTTTTAGGGACTTCAGCTGCAGGACTTTTGGACCTAAGAAGTACTCCCTTTGACTCTGTTTTTCCTGGGGTGGAAGTCCATGCAAATGCTTTAGAGAATATCTTAAGCGGTGACTTTCTTGCAAAACCCATTTGGGCATCTGGTGTAGATATTATAACTATCATCATAGGTGCGCTCTTTGTATTTTTGATTCTTTTATTGCCAAGTGCCATAGGTACCTTTGTTTTGATAGTCGCTCTAAATGGTGCTCTAGTTTGGATTCACTACTACTATATGTTTAGTTATGGTGTTATATTTAATACCATCATGCCCTTTATAGCAATCAACTCTATTTTTATAGTTGGACAACTCATTAACTACTTTTTAGAAATCAAACAAAAAGAGAGGATTAAGGAGAAGTTTGCAAGTAAAGTAAGCCCTGCTGTTATGGATGATATCCTTGCATCTAGCGATGATGTCTTAGAGGCAAAAGAGAGAGAGATTACTGTGTTTTTCTCTGACGTTCGTGGTTTTACAAATATCTCTGAAGCCATCAAAGATCCTAAAAAACTTATACGATTTATGAATATCTACATGGATCCAATGACTGAGATTATCATTAAAACTGGAGGCACTGTAGATAAGTTTATAGGGGATGCCATTATGGCGTATTGGAATGCACCTACAAATGTTACAGACCATGCTGATAAAGCAGTTATAACTTCACTAGAACAGCTCCACAGACTAAGAGAGTTAAACAAAAAGTTAAGAGAAGATCCTGAGTTTGAAAGTGTAGTTAAAATGTCAGATGCCAATGGAGTTCCCATAATAGATATAGGGATAGGACTAAATAGCGGCACGGTTATCGTAGGGGAGATGGGTTCTAGCGATAGAAGTGACTATACAGTTATTGGCGACTCCATAAACCTCGGTTCTCGCCTAGAATCACTTTGCAAATTTTACAACTCCAAACTCAACATCTCTAACTTTACTAAAGAGCGGCTAAAGGGTGATTATATCTTCCGTTTTTTGGATTTTGTAACTGTTAAAGGCAAGAGTGAGCCTATTGAGATTTGGCAGATTTATGATTATGATAGGGAGCAGGAATTTTATCTTTTTGATGTCTCAAAAGAGCAACTTATGGAAGAACTAACACTCTATCATGAAGCTATAAAACTCTACAAAGAAGCTGAGTTTGCAAAAGCACTTGCGATATTTTCAGAGATACAAAGCTGGGAAGATAAAACAAACAAGGCTATTTATAAAATCTATATAGAGCGGTGTGAACACTATATAGAGATGCCACCAAAAGATTTTAACGGCGTGTTTAAACACACTTCTAAAGGGTAGTCTTTTTAAAACTATATATTAATTTTACCTTTAGGTTTTAAAGAAATGCACACCTCTAAAGACTGGCTCCTATGATTCGTCTATAAATTAGATTCCGCGTCAAGCGTCATCCTGAACTCGATTCAGGATCTAACTTAATAATTGTTCAGAGCACTCTATTAAAAATAAGTAGAAGTAAATTTATATATAGTATAATCGCATAAATTAAATAAAGGAATATCTCTTATGCCTAAAATATCTGCTAAAGATCAAGAAGCACTTGACTATCATGAATTTCCAAAGCCTGGAAAAATATCAGTTGAGGCTATAAAACCAGTTTTATCTCAAAAAGATTTAGCACTTGCATACACGCCTGGTGTTGCTGTTCCATGTCTTGAGATAGAGAAAAATCCACAAGATGCTTATAGATATACTTCAAAAGGAAATCTTGTTGGAGTTATCACAAATGGAACTGCTGTTTTGGGACTTGGAAATATTGGAGCTTTAGCATCTAAACCTGTTATGGAAGGAAAGGGTGTTTTATTTAAAAGTTTTTCTGGACTTGATTGTTTTGATATAGAGGTTGATACCCAGAGTGTAGATAGATTTTGTTCAGTTGTAAGGGCAATAGCTCCCACTTTTGGTGGAATAAACTTAGAAGACATAAAAGCACCAGAGTGTTTTGAGATAGAGAGACGATTGGTTGAGGAGTTAGATATTCCAGTTATGCATGATGACCAACATGGAACTGCTGTAATATCTGCAGCTGGAATCATAAACGCTTGTGAAGTTACTCGTAGAAAGATAGAGGACTTAAAAATAGTCGTGGTTGGTGCTGGAGCTGCTGCTATCTCTTGTGCAAGACTCTATAGACTTCTTGGTGCTAGAGAGATTTATATGCTTGACTCTCAGGGCGTTATTCATAATGGTAGAAGTGACTTAAATGACTACAAAAGAGAGTTTTGTGCAAGTGGATATATGACTCATGCTGAGATTTTTGCTTGCGCGGATGTTGTAGTAGGACTCTCAAAACCTGGAACTTTTAGCATTGAAGATGTTATGTCAATGGCTCCACAACCTATAGTTTTTACACTTGCAAATCCTACCCCTGAAATCTTTCCACAAGATATACTAGATGCTAGAGAAGATGCCATAGTTGCAACTGGACGAAGTGACTTTGATAACCAGATAAACAATGTTTTAGGTTTTCCTTTTATCTTTAGAGGTGCTATGGATGTAAGAGCAAAAAAGATAAACGATGAGATGAAACTAGCAGCTGCACATGCACTGGCAATGTTAGCTCGTAAAAAAGTTCCAAAAGAGGTTTGTGAACTTTATGGTAAAGAGATAAAGTTTGGCAGAGACTATATCATCCCTAAACCATTTGACAAAAGACTTATTGTTGAGATATCAAGTGCAGTAGCGCAGGCTGCCATAGATAGTGGTGCATCTCAGATGCAAAACTTTGATATAGAAGCCTATAAAAAAGAGTTAGCCACTATACTTTAGTGGCTTTGCAAGTAGTTGATGTCCTCTGCAACGAGTGAGTTCGTTTGAGCGCTTAGCATCAAAAGATTATCTCGTCACTATCAAGAGGGCGCTCAAGAGGTTTGCCAAAATAATATCCTTGAGCATACTCTACACCTACTTCATGAAGCAGATCCGCCACCTCTTTATTTTCAACAAACTCAGCTACATTTTTCATATTCATCCCATTTGAGAAGCTATGAATACTCTTTAGCATGTGGAGTTTTCGCTTATCACTCTCTATCTCACGGACTATAGAGCCATCTATCTTTATGAGGTCGATATTAAGATTTGAGAAGTATGAGAAGTTAGAATAGCCTGTACCAAAATCATCTAAAAGTACTTTTGAACCATACTTTTGGATACTGCTTATAAAGTCTTGAACCGCTTCTATATTTTGCAAATTTTCTGATTCTAGTAGTTCAATATCGAGTCTATTTGCTACTTTTGGGTTTGCTTTTAAAATTTCACAAAGCATCTCTAGGATCTTTGCATCTAAGATATCAATCATTGAAAAATTTATAGAAAATCTATACTGAGGAAATTCCTTAGCCATCTCTAGCGTTTTTTCTATCATAGATTTTGTAATATTGTGATAATAGGGACTTTTTTTAGAAATGTCTAAAAATTTAAAAGGTTCTAAAATTGACCCATCTGCAAGTCTTAGCCTAACAAGAGCCTCATATTTTTCTACTTTTTGTGTTTTAAGATTTATGATTGGCTGAAAGTAGGGGATGATATTGTCATTTTTCACAGCTAGCTTTATATGCTCTAGTATGTTCATATTATCTTCTACATTAGTTTTTAGATTTAACTCTTCACTATATTCTAAAACCCTAGTTGTGTAGTCCTGTTTGAGCTCTTTTAGCGCTAAATCTGCATTTTCTAGTATGGGCGCTATAAAGTTACTAGCAATACTTACTCTTAGATGCAAAGAGAGTTCAGAGATTAAAAAATTGTAGTTTGAGATCTTTTTTTCTAACTGCAAAGCTATCTCAAAAGCCTCTTTGCTATCTATATCATCAAAGAGTATCCCAAACTCATCCCCTCCTAAACGGTAGATGGATGCATTCTTTACGCTGATAAACTCAGCTGTTATGATGTGAGAGAGCTCTTGAAGTACGAGGTTGCCTACATCGTTTCCATAGATATCATTGATGCATCTAAAGCAGTCAACATTTGCTAAGAGTAGATGCGGTTTGGCAGTCTCTTGGAGTTTAATATGAAAAGCAGCTCTACTTCCTAAACCCGTTAGTTGGTCATGAGTTAGAGAATACTCTAATGAGGTAGTAGTTTCTTGTAGTTTTTTGTTCTCTCTTAGATACTTTAAAAAAAGCACAATGATAAAAAACAAAGAGATGATAAAAACACTAAAGAGTATAGATGCAAAGATATCTAACGCCTTAAAGTCATCAAGTGCAAGCTGAGAGAACGTCTTTTTTATCCCTTCTAGCTTGTCTCTTGTATCGTCGCTTAAGATATTTTTAGTTGTTTGTATATAGAGAGGATATTTTTTTATAAGAAAATTTGAGTGCATATTAAAGTTAGTGATAAAGTCTTGTGTATCTTTATCTTTTGAGTTTGAGCTTAGTAAAAAGCTGTTGTGGTTGATGTGATCTATATCTTGCATAAGTTTTGCATCGTTGAAACTTTTTAAAATTTGCCATGAGTTTTTAAAGAGTTCTGAGTCTTGTTCTTGCAAAAAATTTGCCTCTTCTATAAAACGGCTCAAAAAAACAAGTGAGTTTTTTATACTAGCATTTAGCATTAGATAATTTTGTGTGCTTCTTATGTGTTGTTTTAAACCTTTTTGAAGCACTTGAAGCTCTTTTTTTACCTCACTGTAAGTTGCATCTCTTAAGATTTTAGACTCTAAAAGAGCTTTATATTCACTCTCAAGAGAGTCTATGTTTTTTGCCATATCATCTTGGTTATGGTATGAGTAGATGGAACTTTGAAGTATCTGATGTTCTAGGTCAATATGAGCACTTTTGAAAGTATTTAGAGAGAGAAGAAATTCTCTGTGTTGTTTTGTAAAGTCTTTTTGAATGATATAAAAATATATGATAGCAAAAGAAGATAGAACTCCTAGACCAATAACCAAAGAGATTAGTTTTTTTAGTCTCATTTTATATCCAGTATCTTAGGCAACTCACCATCAAGTGTTTTTAAAAAAGAGATGATGCTATCAATCTCATAGTCTTTTAAGATGATGCCAAGATTGTGTTTTGACATCACCCCAAGTGCTTCTTTTAGAGTTTTGGCACTAGCATCGTGAAAGTATGGAGCGGTTTTACTAATGTTTCTTAGGGTTGGGACTTTAAAAACATTTTTATGCTCTGGATTTGTAGTTATTTTGCTTCTATCTGGGTAGTCGCTCTCTTCGTTATACTCCATAAATGTACCCATCTTTTGAAAAGAGTTTCCTCCGATATTTATACCATTATGGCAGGTTATGCAACCATTTTTTTTAAAAAGAACATAACCCTCTTTTTCATCTCTATCTAACTCTAATTCACCCCTTAAAAACTTATCGAACTTTGCATTTGGAGTGACTAGAGCATTTTCAAACTCTACTATAGCATCTACGACTTGCTCGTAAGTAATAACCTCGCCACCATAAACTTCGCTAAACATCTCTCTATACTCAGCCATCTTATTTATACGTGCTTCTATAGTCTTTGCATCCATATCGTGTTCAACAGGGTTATGGATAGGGCCGTGTATCTGTTCACCCAAATCTCTCGCTCTACCATTCCAAAACTGTCGAAAGTTGTATCTTGAGTTTAGGACTGTTGGAGATTGAATATTACCTTTTTTATCCTCAACTCCAAGGGAGACAATCTTTGCATCTGCTCCACCATTATAAACATCGTGACAGCTAAAACATGAAGTAGAATTATCTCTTGAGAAGAGAGTGTCGAAAAATAGTTTTTTGCCTAAATTTGCTTTTGCTTGATCTACCTTAATATCCAAAGGGATGGGAGAAATAGGCTCAATCGCACAGAGATTAAAGATAATTAAATGTAATAAAAATAATTTTTTCATGACAAAATTATAACATCTTTGGCTTTAGAGGGAACTTTTTTTGTAAAAAAGTGATAATCCTTTTTTAGCTTTATAGTCTAAGTTGTAAGAGATATATTTAAGATACATAAGTATATCTTCTTTTGAAATCTGAGTCCTTTGAGATGCTTCATTTAAGAGGTATTGAGGGATTTTAAAGTTTTTCTTAGAGAAGTTTTTCTCTATGTTTTTGTATAGTTTTTTATCTTTGTGATAGCATAGAAGTGCGAAGACAAAGGGGAGGTTATGTCTTTTGTTCCACTCTTTTGCTAAGTCTATATGGCTTTTGCCCTCTAAGTAATACTTTAAGGCTTTATCGCCTATAAGAACTTTTCCTTTTATATCTAAAACATTTGCTAGTACATTTGAAGTTGCAGACTCAGCATCCTTTTGACTCTCTACATTTGGAACTACTAAAACACTAAGAACCTCTTTTCTTGCAATGATTCCAAGGTCTACATGTTTGTGTTTTTTTGCTTTGATGCTAGAGATAAAAGCTGCATCAACCCGACGAGCCAAAAACTCTTCGTTTATTTTTGCAGGAACACCTCTTTTGTAGTGCATACTCATGCGTTGCTGAGAACTTTTTGTGTAGCGTTTCATAAAGATATGAAAGGGAAGAAGGTTTAAATATTCAATCTTTCCAAAAACCAAAATAGACTCCTTTTCGCTCTTTTATCTAAGTTTTAGCGAAATTATACAGCACTTAACTTATACAAATGTAGGGTTTGTATATTTTGGATATAATCGCTTAAGTAAATTAAAGTTTTGGAGTGCACAAAATGGTAAGAGTGGAATTTTTAGGTCCTATACAAAGAGAGGCTATGGAGTTAAATATAGCAAATCTAAACGAACTAGCGACTATTTTAAAAGATGATAAAGAGATGCAAGAGTGGCTTGAAAACTCGGCAGTTGCAGTTAATGACACACTTGTAAATAGTAGAGATTATGCACTTGTCAGTGGAGATAAAGTCTCACTTTTACCTCCAGTTTGTGGAGGTTGAGGCATGTTGGAGCTTTATGATGGCTCGCTCAATGTTTCAGCGATTCAAAAAAAATGGTATGAAGAAGAAGCTAGTAGTAATTATGGTGCTTTTATCTCTTTTGTGGGAACTGTAAGAAGTGAAGATGGCATTGATGGACTTAGTTTTGACATATATGAACCCATACTAAATAAGTGGTTTGATGAGTGGCAAAATAGAGCAAAAGCAAAAGGTGCTATCATAAAAATGGCACACTCAAGAGGTGATGTTATGCTTCATGAGTCTTCATATATTGCAGCAGTTTTTTCTCCAAAAAGAAGAGTGGCACTAGAGTTTATAGATGAATATGTAGAAGATTTTAAAGCATCAGCACCTATTTGGAAGTATGATTTAAGAGATAACAAAAGAATCTACGCAAAAGAGAGATCAACTGCCATAAAGGGAAGCGGGCTGCTAAGCAGTAAGAATAACAAGGAAGTCAAAAAATGAAACTACTATCTTTTGAGACAAGCTTAAATATGTTGGATTTGCTAGATATTGGGGATGTACGAAAAGAAAAAGTAGCTCTGAGTGCATCTTTGGGAAGAGTTTTAGCTGAGGATATAGTAGCAGAGTTTAATGACCCAGAGTTTCCAACAGCATCTATGGATGGATATGCCATAAAACATGCAGACTTAGAAAAAGATAGCATTAAAATTCTCGGAGATAATCCTGCTGGGAGTGATGAGAGAAGGGTTGTAGAGGATGGTGAGTGCATCAAAACTTTTACTGGCTCAATGATGCCAGAGGGAACTGACACTCTTATCCAGATAGAAAATGTAAGTGTAAGTCAAAACAGCGATGAGATTTTTATAGATGAGAGAGTACCTTTTGGCTCTTCAGTCCGCCCAATTGGCGAGAGTTATAAGGCTGGCGACATTCTTATAAAAAAGGGTACTAAGATAGGCTTTGCAGAGATTGGTGTGATGGCTGGGCTTAACTGTGTTATGGTAAAAGTTGCCATAAAACCTAGAGTTGCAGTCATCTCAACAGGTAGTGAGATTTTGGATTTAGGAGAGCAAAGCGATAACCCTGCTCAGATAAGAAGCTCAAATAACTACACGCTTTGTGCTATGTTTGAACAAGCTGGAGCCGAGGCTTTACAACTTGGAACCACACCAGATGATAAAGACTCCATAATGAAAATATTTCAAAATGCTCTTGCCTCTGCTGATATAGTAGTAAGTACGGGTGGTGTGAGCGTAGGAGATTATGATTTTGTAAAAGATATAGTTCCTCGTCTTGGAGCAGAAGTTGTTTTTAAAGGTGTGGCAATAAAGCCAGGTCGTCACATTATGGTAGCTCAAAAAGAAGGTAAATTTATTTTAGCCTTGCCAGGATTTGCTTACTCTTCAACTGTAACAGCGGTGCTTTATGGACTTCCTTTGGTTGCTAAAATGTTAGGTAAAGAAGTGCCTTACAAAAAAGTAGAAGCAAAACTAAAAGAGGGCTTTACGAAAAGAAGCCGCTTTAGTGAGTTTAGCGCTTGTAATATAAGTGTCGAAAATGGGGAGCTTCTAGTTGACTTTGAGAGTAAAAAAGTAGGAAGCTCAGCAATTTTAACTAACCTTTTGTATGGAAGTGCTTTGATGGTAACTGGCGAAGACGATGGCGACTTAGAAGAGGGTACTTTTGTAAATGTAATCTTATTGGAGAATTTTTAAATGAAAGCTTACGCAATTGATTCAAACACGCAAAAAACAAAATCTATAGATATTGAGATGCAAGCAGATGCTATACACAGTTTTTTTGACTCTATAGAAACAGATGAACTATCTACTCTTAATGGGCATATGATTCACACAGATGCAAAGGCCATCAATAAGTCTAAAAAGGCTTATTTTATAGGTGAACAACTCGTTGTCGGAGATGCTCTTATAGTTGGAAAAGATGGCGCTTATGGCAGAGATGCCAATATATCAAAAAAAGAGTTAGACTCACTTATAAACCATGATGTTACATCTTTTTACATCGAAGTTTTAGAACTTTTAAAAGATAGTGATATAAATCTTTACAGAGTCTTTGAAGTTACAAAAGAACAAGAAGATATACAGTTAAACACTGAGTGGGTTTTATACATCTTTAACTTAGCAGATGAGCAAACAAAAGAGTACTTCATACACGAGTTAAAAAAAGCGATAGATGCAAAAAAAGATATAACTATACATATGCAAAATATGGCGATTCTTGCACTAAATGCAACTGCTACAAACTAGATAATGAAAATCCTGCCTCGCAAGAGGTAGGTTTGAGCCTCTTAGAGAAAGCTATATGGTCTTTGTAAAGAAATATCGCAAAGTGAGTGGTTTGCTTGTTTTGCTCTTATAGTGCTAAAATAATCTTGCTTCAAGTGCTTTTACTTTGTAGCTTCTTCTATGAACTTCACAATATCCGTGCTTTTTAATCATCTCAACATGCAAAGCTGTGCCATATCCTTTATGTTTCTCAAACTGATACTCTGGGTATTTTTTTGCAACACTCAAAATATCTCTATCATGAGTCACTTTTGCTAGGATTGATGCAGCGCTTACCTCGGCTACTTTGCCATCAGCTTTTATCATAGTCTCAATTTCGCTTACTCCAAAGTTAGAGTTTCCATCAAAAAGGTAGTTACAATCAGGCATCTTTTTTACAATCTCTTGGAGCCCCCGCTTAATGCAAAGCGATAAGCCATCAGCATCTATGCTTTGAGGCGAAATTTTTACTATGTGAAAGTTAGAGTTTTTAATAATCTCTTCAAAAAGAAGTTCTCTTTTTTTTGCACTTAATTTTTTAGAATCATTTAAACCTTCTATAGAAGAGTTTAGCACACACCCAGCCATAACCAAATCCCCAGCAAGAGGTCCACGCCCAGCTTCATCTATCCCACACAACATACTCTAATCTCCTAATGCCCAGATATCAAATGGTAGCATCTCAACCTTTGAGAAAGGATGACTTATACTTCCTTCTGTATTCATGGTGATGGTTGTAACTTTTTTTATCTTGTAACCAAAGATAAAAGCTTCTAGTTGTTGCATCTTTTTAAACAAGCTTCTCTCATCTCCAAATGGTTTGCACAAAATTATCTCATCACGTGAAGGGATGTAAAAATCAACTCCATCATCATAAAAGCACTCAATATCAGACTTTAAAAGTTCTAAATAGACCATATTCTCAAAGAGTCTTGAGAAATTTTTATCTAAAGATAGCGCATATTTTAAAGAGATATCGCAGAGATAAATCTTCTTAGTAGCCTTTGGATGCTCATTTTTAGCTAGAAGATGAATATATCTCTTATCTACCAGAGAATCAAATGATATATATAGTCTGTCTTTTGAGATTTTTCTACTCTGTTTTAGTCTCTCATAGATAGAAAATGGTGAGATTTTCTGAGCCATCATCTTCGCACATAAAACTAAGATGTCAAATTCAACGTCATCAAGTGCGTATTGTAGTGTTTTTTGTATATAAATATTTCTCTCATCACTTAAAACTTTGTGTATAGATGCGAAACCGCCAAATTGAATAAAATCATTTAGTAGAGTTGAATCGTGCTTATACTCAAATGCTAAAAATTCTTCATAGTCAAGAGGATAGAGCCAAACACTCTCTAAAAAAGGGATATCATAATGTACTTGTGAGCAGATAATGAGTTGAGTAACATTTGGTATCTTGATATCATTAGTGTAGTTGTCTAAAACTAGAGTGTCTATCTTGTTAATGTTACAAAATTTAGTAAGGGAGTTGTTTAGCTCATCTATTACTATTCTAATATCTGAACACTCTATATATAGATAGCTAATCTTTTTAAGGCTCAAAAGATAGTTCTTTACAAGCTTTGTCTTTCCACTTTGTGTGATGCCATTAATCTGATAACTTTTGCTATCTAAATGCACTTTTCTTGAGTGAAACTTCTCTGGGCTAATATCAATCTTGTATAATTCTTGAAGTAGTGTTTCCATAAAGTTATTCTACTACTTCCTTACTTAAAGGAAGTAAATTTTAATAAATATTGGAATTTACTGCTAAAAGTCTTGAATATGCAAATCCATTTGGGTACAATTCCACTCCCTTAATATAGTCAGGCAGGACCTGACGAGTTCTTTAGAAGGAAAAACATGGAAAAAATTCGTTTAAAATTGAAAGCTTACGATCATCGTGTTCTCGATAGATCAGTAGCGTCAATAGTTGAGGCTGTAAAGCGTACAGGTGCTGCAATTCGTGGTCCAATCCCTTTACCAACAAAGATTCGTAAATATACGGTTCTTAAATCAGTTCACGTTAACAAAAAAGCTCGTGAGCAATTTGAGATTCGTATGCACGCTAGAGTTATTGACATAGTATCGGCTACGCCTGAAACAGTTGATTCTCTTATGAAGCTTGATCTTGCACCAGAGGTAGACGTAGAAGTACGCTCTATGGACAAGTAAGGAGTAGGTCATGGAATATATTGTTGAAAAAATCGGTATGAGCCGAACAATCACAGTACCAAGTAAACCAGTTACTCTATTAAGAGTTCTAGATTCAAAGGTTTGTGAAGTTAACGAAGGCACTGCAATTGTAGCTTACAATAGCGGTAAAAAAATGAATAAAGCAATAGAAGGTCAGCAAAAGAAATACAGCATTTCATCTGAGTTTAACCGTTTTGTTACACTAGAAGTAGCAAACACTGAAGCTGGTGATTTAGATTTAGCACCTTTAGCAGAAGCTAAAGTTCTAAAAACTACTTTCACTACTAAAGGTCGTGGTTTCTCTGGAGCAATGAAGCGTTGGAATTTTTCTGGTGGTCCTGCATCTCATGGTCATAGATTTGGTCGTAGAACAGGTTCAATCGGTAATGCAGAGTGGCCAGGTCGTGTAATGAAAGGGCGTAAAATGCCTGGACAATACGGAAATACACAAAATAGTGTTAAAAATGAGATCATTTCTTATGATGCTGAAAACAATATCATTGTTGTAATTGGTTCAGTCCCAGGAGCAAATGGTTCTTTAGGTCGTGTAAAGGTAGCTAAATAATGAGCGCAATCGTTTTAAATGATAAAATGCAAAAAGCATCTGAGTTAGCACTTCCAGAGAGTTTCTCTGGTATAAACCCTCATAACTTATACCTGTATGTTAAGTCAGCTCAAGCTGCTCAACGTTCAAACAGCGCTACTACAAAAGGTAGAAGTGAAGTTAGAGGTGGTGGTAAAAAGCCATGGGCTCAAAAAGGTGGCGGACGCGCTCGTGCGGGTTCTCGTCGTTCTCCTTTATTTGTGGGTGGTGGTCAAGCATTTGGTTCTAGTAACAATCGTAACTATGACCTTAAAGTTAATAAAAAGCAAAAGAAACTTGCTCTTAACTTCGCTCTAGCTGAGCATGCAAAAAATGGTAGTCTATTCATTATTGACAGCATTGAGATAGCATCTGGTAAAACTAAAGATGCAAATGCAATGTTTAAAGCACTTAACCAAAGAGATACTCTTTTTGTAAAGTCTTTACTAGATGAAAAAACTTATTTAGCGTTTGAAAATCTTCACCAAACTTATGTTGTTGAAGCTAATGAATTAAATGCTTATTTAGCTGCTAATTATCGTTCAATAGTGATCGAAAAAGCGGTATGGGAAACTTTGATAGGTGGGGCTAAATAATGGCAGACATTACAGATATCAAATCTATACTATATACAGAAAAGACTCTAGCTATGCAAGAAGACAATGTGATCGTAGTATCTACATCTCCACGCATGACTAAAACAGGTCTTAAAGAGGTTTTTCGTGAGTATTTTGGAATTATTCCAACAAATATTAACTCACTTAATCAAAGCGGAAAAATTAAAAAATTCCGTGGTGTTGCTGGTAAACAAAATGACTTTAAAAAGTTCTATGTAAAGTTACCAGAGGGTGCACAAATAGAAAGTTTGGCGGTATAAAATGGCTATTAAAACTTACAGACCGGTAACTCCGTCTCGTCGTTTTTTCACTAATGTTGACAGCGGTGATATTACTGCAAAGCCAAGTGTTCGTTCACTGCTTGTTAAACTTCCTACTCATGCAGGTCGTAACAATCATGGTCGTATCACTTCTCGTCACCGTCAAGCTGGCGCTAAGAAGCTTTATCGTATCGTTGATTTCAAAAGAAACAAATTTGATATCCCTGCTACTGTGAGCGCTATTGAGTACGATCCGTACCGTAACTGTCGTATTGCACTTGTTACTTATGCTGATGGTGAAAAGAGATATATCCTTCAACCAAAAGGTTTAAAAGTTGGTGATGCTATAGCTTCTGCTGAGGGTGGACTAGATGTCAAGCCTGGTAATGCAATGAAACTTAAAAATATCCCGATAGGTACTTCTGTACATAACGTAGAGCTAAAAACTGGTAAAGGTGGACAAATGGTTCGCTCAGCTGGAACATCAGCTCAAATTATGGGTCGTGATGGCAAGTATGTATCACTTCGTATGCCTTCATCTGAGATGCGTTTAGTATTAGGTGAGTGTTTAGCTACTATTGGTTCAGTTGGTAACGAAGAGTTTGGTAATATCGTTATAGCAAAAGCTGGTCGTCAAAGACATTTAGGAATTCGTCCTCAAACTCGTGGTTCTGCTATGAACCCTATTGATCACCCGCATGGTGGTGGTGAAGGTAAGACGAATTCAGGTCGCCATCCAGTTACTCCATGGGGTAAACCAACGAAGGGTGCTAAAACTCGTCGTAAAAAAGCTAGTGATCAATTAATAATCACTCGCCGTAAAGTAAATGCAAAAAGGGTAGGTTAACAATGGCTCGTTCAGTTAAAAAAGGTCCATTTGTTGATGACCATTTAATAAAAAAAGTACAAGCAGCTAGGACTGAAGGTAGTAAAAAACCTATCAAGACATGGTCAAGAAGATCTATGGTTCTTCCTGAAATGGTTGGTTTTACAATAAATGTTCACAACGGAAGACAATTCGTTCCTGTATATGTTACAGAGAATCACATTGGATATAAGCTTGGTGAATTCGCACCAACTCGTACATTTAAGGGCCATAAAGGCTCTGTTCAGAAGAAGGGGTAATCATGGCTAGAGCATTATTAAAATTTATCCGTGTTTCACCAATCAAATCTCGTCTTATAGCAAGAGAAATCCAAGGTATGAATGCAGAACTTGCATTAGCATCTTTAGAATTCACTCCAAATAAGGCAGCTAAAATCATCGCTAAAGTTGTTGCATCTGCAGTTGCAAATAGTGGTAATGAGGCAGAGGATTGTACTATTACATCATGTCGTGTTGATAATGGTCCAGTTCTAAAAAGATTTAGACCGCGTGCGCGTGGTATGGCATCTGGAATCAGAAAGCCAACTGCACATATCTTAGTAGAAGTAGAGGGTAAATAATATGGGTCAAAAAGTTAATCCTATTGGTTTACGTCTTGGTATCAACCGAAACTGGGAGAGCAGATGGTTTCCTAACTTTAAGACTGCTCCAGCAGCTTTAGGTGAAGATCACAAGATTCGTACATTTTTGAAAAAAGAACTTTACTATGCTGGTGTTGCTAACATCATTATAGAAAGAACTATAAAGAGACTTCGTGTAACTATCGTTGCAGCTCGCCCTGGTATCATTATTGGTAAAAAAGGTGCGGACATTGAGAAGCTTAAAACATCTCTTCAAAAACTTATAGGTAAAGATATATCTGTAAACATAAAAGAAGAGAAAAAAGCTCAGGTTTCATCTCAACTAGTTGCTGAGAATGTTGCTACTCAATTGGAGCGTCGTGTTGCATTTAGAAGAGCTATGAAAAAGGTTATGCAAACTGCACAACGTTCAGGCGCTAAGGGTATTAAAATTTCTGTTAGTGGTCGTTTAGGCGGAGCTGAAATGGCTCGTACTGAGTGGTACTTAGAGGGACGTGTTCCTCTTCATACACTTCGTGCAAAAATCGACTATGGTTTTGCTGAAGCTCATACACAATACGGTTGTATTGGTGTAAAAGTTTGGATATTCAAAGGTGAAGTACTTACTAAAGGTATCCCAGCTGAAGTAAAAGAAGATGATAAACAAGAGCGTCCAAGAAAACGCGCTCCAAGAAAAGAAAAGGCTGAATAATTATGTTGATGCCAAAAAGAACAAAATATCGTAAGGTAATGAAAGGTCGTAACCGTGGTTACGCTCGTTCGGGTTATACATTAGCATTTGGTGATATCGCTTTTAAAGCGGTTGAAGCAGGTCGTATTAACTCTCGTCAGATTGAAGCAGCTCGTATTTCAGCTACTCGTCATATTAAAAGAAATGGTAAAATTTGGATTCGTGTGTTTCCTGCTAAGCCACTAACTTCTAAGCCTCTTGAGACTCGTATGGGTAAAGGTAAAGGTTCAGTTGATCAATGGGTAATGAACATTAAACCAGGTCGTATCATATTTGAAATGGCTGGTGTTCCACATGATATAGCGCGTGAAGCGTTAGCTCTTGCAATGCACAAGTTACCATTTAAGACTAAAATAATTACTGCGGAGTTAAGCAATGAAATATATTGATTTAGCAGATAAAAACGTAGCAGAGCTTAAAGTTATGCTAAAAGAGAAAAAAACAGAATTGTTTACTCTAAAGATAAAACAAAAGATGATGCAATTAAATAATACTAGTGAACTTCGTGTCGCTAAAAAAGATATTGCTAAAATCAACACTGCTATTAATGCAGTGGCAAACTAGGGGCCAGAGTATGACACATAAGCGTGAAATTCAAGGTAAAGTAGTTACTATTGCAGGGCAAAAAACGGTTTCTATCGTTGTAGAACGCCGTGTAATGCATCCTCGTTACCACAAAGTTGTAAGACGTTTCAAAAAGTACTTAGTACATGATGAGCGCAATGAAGTAAAAGTAGGTGATGAGATTACAGCAGTAGAGTGTCGTCCACTTTCAAAAACTAAATCTTTTAGACTTAAATCGGTTATTAAAGGAGCAGAGTAATGATTCAAGGTTTTACTCGTCTTAATGTAGCTGACAATACAGGTGCTAAAGAGATTATGTGTATTAAGGTACTTGGCGGTTCAAGACGTCGTTATGCAACAATAGGCGATGTTATAGTTGCTTCTGTTAAGAAAGCGACTCCAACTGCTAAAGTTAAAAAAGGTAAAGTTGTAAAAGCTGTTATCGTTAGAACTGCTAAAGAGGTTCACCGTGAAAATGGTTCTCTTATCCGTTTTGATGACAATGCAGCTGTTATACTTGATGACAAGAGAGAGCCAATAGGTACTCGTATCTTTGGACCTGTTGGTCGTGAAGTTCGTTATGCTGGATTTATGAAAATCGTATCTCTTGCACCGGAGGTTGTTTAATGGCAAAATTTAAATTTAAAAAAGGCGATACTGTAGAAATTATCGCTGGTGACGATCGTGGAACTAAAGCTAAAGTACTTTCTGTTATGCCTAAGAAAAACAAGGTAATAGTAGAGGGTTGTAAAGTAGCTAAAAAAGCAATCAAACCAACTGAAGACAATACTAAAGGCGGACATATCAATAAAGAGATGCCAATAGATGTTTCAAATGTTCGTAAAGTGGAGGCATAATAATGGCTCGTTTAAAAGATAAATATTTAGCGCTAAGAGCTGAGTTACAGTCAGAATTAGGTGTTAAAAATCCTATGCAGACTCCTAAAGTAGAGAAGATTGTTATCTCTGTTGGTGCTGGTTTTGCAATGAAAGACAATAAGCTTATTCAGAATATCGAAGACACTATAACTAAGATTGCTGGTCAAAAGGCAACTACTGTAATTGCTAAAAAATCAGTAGCTGGTTTTAAAGTTCGTGAAGGTATGCCTGTTGGTGTTCGTGTTACTCTTCGTGGTGAAAGCATGTATAACTTTTTAGATCGCCTAGTAGCTATTGCACTTCCACGTGTGAAAGATTTCCGTGGTGTTCCTAGAAATGGTTTTGATGGTCGTGGTAATTATAACTTCGGTCTTGATGAACAACTTATCTTCCCAGAGATTAGCTATGATTCAATCATGCAAATTCATGGTATGAACATTACAGTTGTAACAAGTGCTGATTCTGATAAGGCTGGTTTTGCTCTTTTAGAGAAAATGGGTATGCCTTTTACTAAAGGGAGTAACTAATGGCTAAAAAGTCAATGATAGCTAAAGCAGCAAGAGAGCCTAAGTTCAAAGTACGTGGATACACAAGATGTCAAATCTGTGGTCGTCCACACTCAGTACTTCGTGACTTCGGAATCTGCCGTATCTGTTTTAGAAAAATGGCAAACGAGGGATTAATCCCAGGTGTTAGAAAGTCTAGTTGGTAGAACAACGCATTACTAGTGTATTATAAACGCACTAGTACGTTGGGCTTTTCGCCGAGAAAAACCTAGCGTTAGCGTAGCTTATGGAATTATTTCCAAAAGCGTTCCAAAAATAGAAACTACTATTCATTCGCAGTTAAGATTTTAAAATTTTAACTTGCAACAAACAAGGAAAATTAAATGGCAATAAATGACTTAGTGTCAGATGCGTTAACACGCGTTCGTAATGCAGGTATGAGAAGATTACCAGTTACTACTTTAGTGCACTCAAAGAGTGTTGAAGCATTAGCAAATATCTTAGTGGAAAAAGGATACTTAGAGAGTTGTAATGTTGTTGAAGACGGTGTTAAAAAAACTATCAAAGTTGTACTTAAGTACAATGATGAGGGTAAAACTGTTATCAATGAGTTACAAAGAGTATCTAAGCCAGGTCGTCGTGTTTACAAAGGTAAAGAAGGCATTAAAAGATTTAAGAATGGCTACGGAACTATTGTAGTTAGTACATCACACGGCGTTCTACCAAATGACAAAGCTTATGAGCTTGGCATCGGTGGCGAAGTTATGTGTACAGTTTGGTAAGGGGATAACATGTCAAGAATTGGAAAATTACCTGTAAATTTTGCTAGCGATATCAAAGTTAGTACAGATGGCGATGTTATAACTTTTGCTAAAGGCAATAAGAGTGTAGATTTAGATACTAGAGGGAATATTGACTTCGTACTTGAAGGCAACACAATCTCTTTTAATCCAAAATCAGATGAAAAAGCCCATAGAGCATTTTGGGGAACATATAGAACATTAGCGCAAAATATCGTTACTGGTCTAACTGATGGTTACACAAAAGAACTTGAAATAAATGGTGTTGGTTACCGTGCTGCAGTAAATGGCAGAGTACTAAACCTTCAACTAGGATTCTCACACGATATTAACTTTGAACTTCCAGAAGGTATCGAAGCTACAGTAGAGAAAAATCTAATAACTCTTAAGGGTCATGACAAGCAAGCGCTTGGTCAAGCTGCTGCAGAAGTTAGAGCATTTAGACCACCAGAGCCTTACAAAGGTAAAGGTGTAAAATACAAGCAAGAACATATCGTGCGTAAAGCCGGTAAGACTTCTAAGAAATAAGGGAGGAGTATAGATGAATGCTAAAGTATTAAAAAGCAAAATTGCTAATCGTATAAAACGAAAGCGTCGTATTCGTGCAAAAATATCTGGTAGTGCTACACTTCCTCGTGTTTCTGTGTTTCGTTCAAATCGTTATGTGAGTGTACAGGCTATTGATGATGTTAGTGCTACAACTATTTGTGCACTGAATTCAAAAGAGAGTGGTCACAAATCAAACAAAGAGGGAGCTGCTGCTCTAGGTGAGGCATTTGCTGCTAAACTTAAATCTGCTAATATCTCTGAGATTGTTTTTGATCGTAATGGTTACCAATACCATGGTGTAATAGCTGCGTTTGGTGATGCACTTCGTGCAAACGAAATAAAGTTCTAGGGGCAATAATGGAAATCAATAGAGAAGAATTTGAAGAATCGATTGTAAATATTGGTCGTGTTACTAAAGTTGTAAAGGGTGGTAGAAGATTTCGTTTTACTGCACTTATAGTAGTTGGTAATAGAAATGGTACAGTAGGATACGGTACTGGTAAAGCAAAAGAAGTTCCTGATGCTATCAGAAAAGCTGTTGATAACGCTTTTAAAAACCTAACTACAGTAAGCATCAAAGGTACAACTATTGCACATGATATTGAGCATAAATATAATGCAAGTCGTGTTCTTTTAAAGCCAGCATCTGAAGGTACAGGTGTTATCGCAGGTGGAGCAGTTCGTCCTGTTCTTGAGCTTGCAGGTTTTCAAGACATGCTTACTAAATCAATAGGCTCAAACAATCCAAACACAGTGGTTCGTGCTACAGTTGAAGCATTAACTCGTATTAAAGGATAGATAATGGGTATTGAAAATTTAACACCAGCTGAAGGTTCTACAAAGAATCGTAAAAGAGTTGGTCGTGGACAAGGTTCAGGAACTGGAAAGACTTCAGCTCGTGGACAAAAAGGTCAAAAATCTCGTTCAGGTAACAAAAGAAAGAGAAACTTTGAGGGTGGTCAAATGCAACTTGCAAAGAGACTTCCAAAGATTGGATTTAGCACTAATAACGTAAAGCCTTATGTTATTAATGTTGAGAAGATTAAAGCGGTTGCAGAGTTAGCAGAGATTACTATGGAGTCTATCCGTGGTGTTCACAAAATTGCTGCAAGTGTTAGCAAAGTTAAACTTGTTGGTGCGAATGCTAAAGACTTAGCATCAAAAATCAAAGACGACAGCGTTACTACTACAGGTAAATAGTCGTGAATAAAAATCTAGTAAATAAGATACTTATTACTATCGGTTTTTTATTTATCTATCGCCTACTGGCTTACGTGCCAGTTCCTGGCGTTGATACTGCCGTTATTGCCTCATTTTTCGATTCACATCAAGCGGATGCACTAGGACTATTTAATATGTTTAGTGGAAATGCTGTTGAGAGAATGTCTATTATCGCTCTTGGAATCATGCCTTACATCACCGCTTCAATCATTATGGAACTTTTAGCTGCTACTTTTGCTCCAATAGGCCAGATGAAAAAAGAGAGAGATGGAATGGTTAAGTATATGCAAATTATTCGCTATGCGACTATTGTTATTACTATAATCCAAGCAATTGGTATTAGTGTTGGCTTACAAAGTTTAACTGGTCCAAATGGAAATAGTGCAATTATAGCTGATCATAACACATTTATAATTCTCTCTGCTGTATCGATGCTCGCAGGAACAATGCTACTTATGTGGATTGGTGAGCAGATAACTCAAAGTGGTATTGGTAACGGTATTTCGCTTATTATCTTTGCAGGTATTGTCTCGGCAATTCCAAGTGCAATAGGTCAAACTATCACTATGGTAAACACTGGAGCTATGAGTTTTTTAACTGTGATTGCAATCTTGGCTCTTATAATGGCTACAGTTGCGATTATTATCTATGTTGAACTCGGTGAACGCCGTGTACCAGTTACATATGCTAAAAAAGTTATGATGCAAAATCAAAACAAAAGAGTTATGAACTACATCCCTATCAAAGTAAACTTAGCCGGTGTTATTCCAGTTATCTTTGCATCTGCGATATTGATGTTTCCTATGACGATTTTATCAAGTAGTACGAACCCCACTATTCAGGGAATTGCTGACTTACTAAATCCAAATAGTTACTTTTTTAACTTTTTGACATTTCTTTTTGTAGTTTTCTTTGCGTTCTTTTACGCTTCGATTACATTTAGTGCAAAAGATATCTCTGATAACCTAAAGAGACAAGGTGGATTTATTCCTGGTATCAGAACAGGTGAAGCTACAAGAGAGTTTTTAAACGAGACTGCTAGTAGATTAACTTTTACAGGTGCTCTTTATCTTGGACTTGTTGCAACTCTTCCATTTATGATTATCAAAGGTATGGGTGTTCCATTCTTCTTTGGTGGTACTGCGGTTTTAATCGTCGTTCAAGTTGCTCTTGATACCATGAGAAAGATTGAAGCTCAGATTTATATGAGTAAGTATGAAACCTTAAGTGCTGTTGGTTTATAAATAATGGCTATTGCACTTAGAAAACCACAAGAAATAGAGAGACTCCGTGCAGCTAACAAGATTGTTGGCGGCGCACTGGAGCTTCTTGCAAAAAACACAAAAGTAGGCATCTCTTTAAAAGAGCTAGATGCTATGGCAGAGGATTTTATTCGCTCTCATGATGCTAGACCATCTTTTAAAGGCCTCTATGGCTTCCCCAATGCAGTTTGTACTTCACTAAATCAAGTTATTATTCACGGTATCCCAACTGATTATAAACTCCAAGAGGGTGATATTATCGGTTATGATATTGGAACTGAACTTAATGGTTGGTTTGGAGATGCTGCAATTACAGTTGGTGTTGGTGAGATATCAAAAAATGATCAAGAACTTATAGCTTGTGCAAAAGATGCACTTTATTATGCTATTGATGAGATAAAAGAGGGTTTAAGATTTAAAGAGCTCTCATTTTTGATAGAAAAATTCATTATCTCCCGCGGTTTTGTACCACTACATAGTTTTTGTGGCCATGGTATAGGAAAGAAGCCTCATGAAGAGCCTGAAATTCCAAACTACCTAGATGGTAAAACCCCAAAATCAGGGCCAAAAATAAAAAACGGGATGGTTTTTTGTCTTGAGCCTATGATTTGTCAAAAAGAGTCACAACCAATTATTTTAGAAAATGACTGGGATGTTGTTAGTACCGATAATTTACGCGGTTCACACTATGAGCATACTGTTGCAGTTATCAACGGTAAAGCTGAGATATTATCTCTTGCTTAAGAGTTAAAAAGGACTTATAAATGGCTAAAGCTGATGTTATAGAAGTTGACGGCAAGATTATTGAAGCATTACCGAATGCAACTTTCCGTGTTGAATTAGAAAATGGACATATCATTTTATGTCATATCGCAGGTAAGATGCGTATGCACTATATAAAGATACTTCCAGGTGATAAGGTAAAGTTAGAACTAACTCCATACTCTCTTGATAAGGGTCGTATTACTTATCGCTACAAGTAAAAAAGAGGTTTTTATTACCTATTTTTAACATTATTATGAGCTTTGGGGAAGATATTATTTAAAATCTTCCCTACACTCATGATAAAAGCATTATTCCCATTTAAACCTTGTCATTGACAGATTCTTTTCATTTCCCCATTCCAAAAGCGAAGCTTCATATAGTTTTGTATTTTTAAAACCCATATATTGATAAACTATGAAAAACTCCATGCTAGCACTTAGGGCATCTCTAGAGTAGACGATTATTTCGCTATCGTTATCTAAGGCAAATCCAGCTAGATATATATCGTCTAGTTCACTTTTAGTTCTTAGAGTATTGTCTTTTAAAAACTTAGTAGCTGTATAGCTGCACTTTGCACCTTTTATATGCCCAACCCCTAGTACCCCGTCTGAACGGCTTATCCCATAGTAATCATCATATGGTCTTGCATCTAATATCTTTACATCTGAGTTTTGTAGATCATTAGTAGTCGCTATAAGATGTTTTTTTGGCTTTATAGTAACTGTTCCATTTTTTATTTTTGGAATTAGTGATGAGACTAGAAGATTGTTTTCAAATACCCATGCCATATAACCGCCATCTAAGATGCTAACATCTTCAAGTCCACTATATAAGAGTATAAAAGCTAAGTAGCTAGAATCAAAAATAGCTTCTTTGGAGTTATGAGAGTAGATAATGACTTTAGAGTCATCGTTAATGCCTAGTTTTCTTAGAGCAACTTGTATAATCTCATCAGATGCTAAGGTTGGATATTTGTTTAAAGGGTTTTTATCTATAAACATTTTTACATTAGTGTGGATGGCACCTTTTATATGGCTTGTTATGTAGAGCTCTTCATTTGAGACATCAAGAATAATAATATTTTTATCATTCAGTGATGATTTTAATTGTGCTGGAGTTACAAAAGCATCAGATGCAAAGAGGGAAAAAAAACTTAATGTTAGTAGTAAAAAATATTTCATCATAGGCTTAAAATGTATGAGCGTTTCTAAATTCTGAGATTTCTGTCTCAACCATCTCATGAATCATAATAGTAAAAAGTTCTGATATTAAGTTTGGAGAAACATTGAGTTCTATCGCTTTATGGCGAACTTTTTGCATTATAAACTCTATACGCTCATCAGCTTTAACCTCTTCTACAGAGTTTTTAAACTTAGCAGCTTGACGGACTAGGTGACTTCTTTGAGAGATAAGCTCCACGAGTTTATCATCTATTATATCTATATTTGCTCTTACTTCTTCTAGTGAGTTATGTACTATCATATTTATATCCTTAAATTAGTTTGTTTATTCTCAAACGGATTATAGCTGTATTTTACCCAAGTTTTGTTTTGCCAAATCTGCTTTAAAGTAAAACACCTTTATGCAAGCAATGTTATCTAAAAAGAGATAAGAATATGTTAATCCTATAGCTATTTTTTATATTAAACTTTGCAGTCAAATTATTTATTAACACTTCAGTAACTTTATAAATATATAATACTATTACGATTCTTTATATATATGGTCTTAACTTGACCTCAAGGCCATTTTTACTAACTCTTTCTCTCCTGTTTGAGTTAGTAAAACGTTTTAAATATAACCCTTTTTATCACTTTCTCTCATCTTATAGATCGAAGCTCTAAAATTCAATGTATATAAAAGAGTTTACCATCAACAGTAATACTCTCACATTATTTACAAATATCCTATCTTTTGCCTTAGTGTTAGGTATAATTTTTGCAAATTTATCTATGGGGTCTGTTTTGAGTAAAGAGTTAAAGATTTATGAGATGTATAAACTTCTATATAAGAGTTATGGTCCACAAGGATGGTGGCCTTTTCTAAAGAGTGGTTACGATAAGGGTAATTATAGATTTAACAAAACAAGTGATGAGATTTTTGAGGTTGCACTTGGCACAATTCTTACTCAAAACACAACTTTTAAATCAGTTGTAAAGTCACTGCAAAACCTAAAAAATCTTGATGCACTAAACCCCACATCTATAAAAAAGCTAGATATAGAGAGCTTAAAACTCGCCATCAAGCCATCAGGCTACTTTAATCAAAAGGCTAGATATATCTTAGAATTTATCCATTTTTATGAAAGTTTAGATGGAAGGGTTCCATCAAGAGATGAGCTTTTAAGCGTTTTAGGCATCGGGCCAGAGAGCGCTGATTCTATACTTTTGTACGGGTATAACAAGAGCGAATTTGAGATAGATGCTTACACCAAAAGAGTCCTCCTAGAGTTAGGACTCATAGATGAGAGAGCAAAATACAAAGAGATGAAAGAGCTAATGCAAAAGAGCTTAGAAGAGTTTATAAAAGATGAGAAACAAAGAGTGATAGCCTTTCAAGAGTATCACGCACTTATAGTTAACCACTCAAAAGACTTTTATTCTAAGAAACCTTATGGAGTTGGCTGTATGCTAAAAGAGAGATTTTCTTGCTAGATAAAAACAACAACTATAGCATTATCTTAGCTGGTATTATATCTATCTTTATAGGTGTTGGAGTTGCTAGATTTGCCTTTACATCTCTGCTTCCAGCTATGCTTGATGGGTTTTTATCCATCACAGATGCTGGGATTTTGGCCTCACTCAATTTTAGTGGTTACTTAGGCGGAGCGATATTTAGCATCTTTATAAAAGATATAAACGCAAAAGTGAGGTACTTTAGACTTGGTCTTATCCTAAGTGTAGCTACAACGCTCATCTTAGCAACAAGCACAAGTGAGTTAGCTTGGATAATCTCTAGAGTTGTAGCAGGATTTGGCTCGGCAATGGTGCTCATTGTTGGTGGTGCTATCGTTATGGTAAAGCTAAATTACGAAGATAAAACAAAAGCTATGGGGATTCATTTTAGCGGGATTGGGTTTGCTATAGTTTTGAGCGACCTTATAAGTCAGTTTGTCTTAAAAGATGCAAACTTTGCTACTGCTTGGTTGGTTCTTGGCATCTCTGCCTTTGTTGCATCTTTTTACTCTTGGTATATCCTCTCTTTTGATAAGCTAGTTAAGCAAGATGCACCAAAGCATAAGTTAACTCTCTCTACTTTTTCACCTTTTGTGATTTTGCTTATCTTGGCTTACTTTACCGAGGGAGTTGGTTTTGTGGTTCAGGGAACATTTCTACCTGATATCATAAACTCACTCAAAGGCTTAGAGGGTTATGGAAGTTTAGCATGGCTTGTAGTTGGAATCGCAGGAATCCCATCTTCTATCATCTGGATGCGACTAGCTCATAGCTATGGGAGTTTAAATATCATCATAGTTGCAATGAGCCTTCAAGTTGTGGGCATCCTTATCCCAGCGCTAAGCTCAAATATCTATCTTGTCCTCTTTAGTGGAGCACTTTATGGAAGCACATTTATAGGGTTAGTTGCTCTTTTTATGCATCTAGGTGGAAAGCTCTCTCCTAAAAATCCTGTAGTTTTAATGGGTGCAATGACAGCGGTTTATGGCATCGGGCAGGTGAGTGCGCCGCTTTACAGCGTGGCACTTGTTGAGAGTTTTGGAGATTATAAGGCTGCTTTGTTTGTAACAGCAGCCATAGTTTTTAGTGGAGTCGTTTTACTTCTTTATGCAAAAACAAAAGAGCCTAAAACTTAGCGTTTGGTATAGGATAGTTTTCAATCACAAAATCTATATCTTTATCGCCTCTACCGCTTAGGTTTACGAGTATAGTTTTATCTTTGCCTAGAGTTTTTGCAAGCTTCATAGCATATGCCACAGCGTGAGCGGACTCTAACGCTGGGATGATTCCCTCGAGTTGAGAGAGAGTATAAAATGCTTCTACTGCTTCTTTATCATTGCAAAGTCCGACAGTTGTTCTACCTATGCTCATAAGGTGAGCATGCTCAGGCCCAACAGATGGATAATCAATCCCAGAACCTATGGAGTAAACAGGAGCTGGCTCACCCTTATCATCTTTTAGCATAATAGAGTTAAAGCCATGCATAACTCCCTCTTCGCCATAAGTCAGAGATGCAGCATGGTCGCCTAGTTTTTCGCCTCTTCCCATAGGTTCAACCCCATAAAGAGCTACCTCTTTATCATCTATAAATGCAGAGAAGATTCCCATAGAGTTACTTCCACCACCAACACAAGCAACTATTGCATCTGGGAGAGACTCTTCATGCTCAAAAAACTGCTCTTTTGCCTCATATCCAACAACTGATTGAAAATCTCTTACCATCAGTGGAAAAGGGTGAGGTCCAACAACAGAACCTATGCAGTATATAGCACTATCGACTTGAGCTATATAGCTATCAAAGGCACTATCAACTGCCTCTTTTAGAGTTTTAAGACCATGTGAGACAGGGATAACTTTTGCACCAAGTATCTTCATGCGAATAACATTTGGATGCTCTTTTGCGATATCCACTTCGCCCATGTGTATCTCACACTCTAGACCAAAGTATGCAGCGGCAGTTGCAAGTGCAACGCCGTGCTGACCAGCTCCAGTCTCAGCTATAACTTTTGTTTTTCCTAGATGCTTTGCAAGGATAACTTCCGCCATACAGTGGTTTAGTTTGTGCGCTCCTGTGTGGTTTAGATCTTCTCTTTTTAGGTAGATCTTTGCACCACCACAATGCTCTGAGAGGTTTTTAGCATAAGAGATAGGAGTAGGGCGACCTTGATAGTGCTTTCTAACATATTTTAAATCTTCTAAAAATTTAGGTGAGTTTTTGAGTTCACCGTAAGCTTTTGTAATCTCGGCAAATGGTTGTTCTAAAACAGGTGGAATATAGGCACCACCAAAACGACCAAAATAGCCATTTTCGTCAGGATGTGATTCTAAGTAAGACATAAAAGAGATTCCTTTTAGTAATTTGGGTGATTATAGTTAATTTGGCTTGATACTTTTCTTATAACTTGGCAACTATTAGCAAAGATAGATGCCACTATCTTTGACTTCTATCTTTTTTGCATCTACAAGAGCTGTAAGTGATCGTTTGAACTCTTTTTTGCTAAGCCCAAATACATCTTTGATAAGTTCTGCGTCACTTTTGTAGTTGTAAGGCATGATGCCACTATTTTGTTTTAAGAGCTCTAGGACTTTATCGCTAGATGAGTTTGCCTTTTTATCCCCAGCTTTTCTAAGAGAGAGGTCGATATTTCCATCTTTACGGATGGTTTTTACATATGCCGTTCTTTTATCTCCTAAAGAGATTTTTTCAAAGATTTCATTGTGATATATGAGCCCTTCATATTTGTCTTCAACGATACACTTAAATCCTAGCGGTGTTTCTGTGATGATGGTGATATTTACTTCATCAGCTGGTTTTATCCCTTTTACTTTTTTAAGGAAAAAATCGCCTAGTTTTTCACTTGCAACAAGTCTATGAGTCTGCTCATCGTAGATAACCTTTACAAATCTCTTCTCTCCAACTCTAAAAGGAGTCTTTTGTAGCATCTTAGGACAAAGCAGATCTTTAGGAAGTCCCCAATCCATAAAAGCCCCAAAAGGTGCAGTGTCTATAACCTCTAAAAGAGCAAACCCTTCTAACATCGCTTTTGGTTTTAGCGTAGTTGCAACTAGTCTATCTTCTGAGTCTGTATATAAAAAAACATCTACAAGAGTTCTCTCTTTCATATCGGGAGTTAGGTATTGACCAGGCAGAAGTACATCATTTCCATCAAGTGCCATCAGGTATGCACCGGGAGTTGTAAGTCTATCTATAAGTAGAGTGTTGATTAAACCAAGTTCTAAGTGTTGGCTTTGTTGCATTTGGCGTCCTTGATGGTTAAAATAATTAAATGATAATATTTTAAGATTGTATCTTTTTTGTTATGTAAAAACGATTAAAAAAAGTATAGAGTAGTTATAGCCAAAAAATTATAATGAGCAAAAAAGATAGAGGATAAGTTTATATAATGTTTAAAAACTAAATTAAGGGGTTATTTAGGGTACAATTGCGATTATGAATAGAAGACTTTTTTTAACTACTTTATCGTTGTCACCGCTTTTTGCTAAAGAGTTTGTACAAACAAACAGTGATGTATTTTTGTCCTATGGCGAATATAAAACTCTACAGAGACTAGATGCTAGGTTTACAAGGCTTAGGGGTTATGTGGGTTTTGCAAACTTTAACTTGACCTCTTTTGATGAGGCAATATATTATGCAAAAAACTATCCAACTATTGGTGCATTTTTAGACGATGAACTCTCTTTAATAGAGAGGTTTTTTAATGAAGAGCCAAATGAGTACGGCTTTTATGGAGCAAAGACCTGTAAAAATCTAAACAATCAAATATCTCAAAAAGATGTTGTTAAGATTCCTTATACTGGCCACTATCTCTTTAAAGGTAAGCCGCTAGAAGATTATGACAAACTCTTAAAAGATGTAGGAGACTCTTTGATACTTACCTCGGGTGTTAGAAATGTTGTAAAACAGCTAAGTCTTTATGTAAATAAACTAAACCGAAATGGCGGAAATATTACAAAGGCATCTATAGATATCGCACCTCCAGCCTACTCCTACCACACCATCAGTGACTTTGATGTTGGTCTGCGTGGTTGGGGACATAAAAACTTTACAGAAGAGTTTGCAACAACTGCAGAGTTTGAGATGATGATAAAACTACCATATATCAACATGAGATATAAAAAAAACAATAGTGATGGAGTGAGGTTTGAGCCTTGGCATGTTGAAGTTATTTAGCATCGCTCTTTTTCTGTTTTTCTCTCTTTTAAATGCACAAGACCTTTTTAAATTTGATCTGATTAAAAAAGGTGAGCAAGATGGAAATACTCTACTTGTTGTTGGTGGAATTCAAGGAGACGAACCTGGTGGATTTATCTCAGCATCTCTCTTAGCCACCCATTATGAGATAACAAAAGGCTCTCTTTGGGTAGTTCCAAACCTAAATTTCTATAGTATTATAAAAAGAAATAGAGGGCCTCATGGAGATATGAACAGAAAGTTTGCCAAGCTTTGCGAAAAAGATCCAGAGTATGAGACTATCCAGAGAATAAAAAACTACATAAAAGATGAAAATGTAAAACTTGTAGTAAATCTACATGACGGAAGTGGGTTTTATAGAAAAACTTATGAAGATGATATGCACTCTCCACAAAGATGGGGACAATGTTCCATCATAGATCAGTCAAAGATAGATATAGAGGCATACTCAAACCTTGAAGATATCGCATCTAGCGTAGTAGAGCATGTAAATACTCATCTTATAAAAGATGAACACAGATATCATCTTCACAACACTAGAACAAAAGAGGGTGATTTGGAGATGCAAAAGTCTCTTACTTATTTTGCCATCAACGAAGGGAAAGCTGCCTTTGGTAATGAGGCTAGTAAAAACCTTGCTACTCACCAAAGAGTCTATTATCATCTCTTAGCGCTTGAGAAATATATGGACATTATGGGTATAGAGTACAAAAGAAAATTTACTCTTAATCCTGAGGGAGTTTATAGTGCTATAAATAATGACATTCATATCTCTTTGTATGAAGAGAAGATAAGACTGCCTCTTGCACAGATAAGGGATATTGTAAACTACTTTCCAATAAAAAAAGATGGAGTGGTTGATTTTAAAGCTAGCAATCCGCTTCTTCTCATTATAAAAGATGGTAACAACTATGTGATTCAGTATGGAAATAGAAGACTCTCAAAGCTAAGTGCTGACTATCTGGATATGGATAAGGATGACAATATTGTAAAGTTTAAGATAGATGGCAAAGAGATAGATGCTAAGTTTGGCGAAATTTTGGAAGTAGAGAGAAACTTTTTAGCCTATGAAGCAAATGGCTATAGAGTAAATGTCATAGGATATGTAAACAAAAGTGGCGTAGAAACTGGAGTAGAGATAACAAAAAAAGAGATACAAAAGCGTTTTTCTATAGACAAAACTGGCACTACATATAGAGTTGAGTACTACAACAGAGATAAGTTTGCAGGCATGATCTTAGTCAGATTTAAGAACTAATGCTTATCATATTTGTGTAGTTTGTTATGTTTCATAACAGAAGTTAGCTCTTTTGTATATTTCTCTCTCATCTCTGAATAGTGATTTAGTTTCTTTACAAGTTTATATGGATCAGCTGTTTTCATATTTAACTCTCTAAACTCAACAAATGCATGAGAGCGTGAGATATTTATATAGTAATCCTTTACAGACTCCCTAACAGATGGATACTTTTTAAGCCAGATAGTTTTTTTACCTCGTTTTTGTGATGCAGCTATTCTAGGCTCATTTTTATTAAACGACCAGATGCCAAAGACATTGTTGGCTTTTTTGTAAAACTTTGAAGTTCCCCAAGCGCTCTCCATAGCGGCTTGTGCTAGCGTTATACTTATAGGATGAGGTTTTAGTGCTAAAAGTAACTCTCTATCTGTTTTGGCCTTATACTCTTTTTTCAAGTTTGAGATTCTTTTTTTATATTTTGGATTTTTTATATTTTTTTTGATATCTCTATAATCTCTGCTAAGTTCTAGGTAAACACTGTTTACAGCTGGTACAAAGGTGTGAAAAAATTTCTTTTTTTTCTCTTTAACTGAGATAGGCTTTGTTCCTTTTGCAACTAGCATATCTGATGAGAAGAGCATAAAGGCTAAAAAAGTTACTTTTAAAAGCCTCAAACTAAAAAATCCATATCTAGCTTTTTAGCATAAGCACCAAGCATTGCACGCTCAAAGTCGTTGTTTGTTGAGTACTGATAGCCAAAAGTCTTAGCCCACATCTGATGTTCTTCCATGCAGAGGTAGAAAAAAGTCTTTTTATGCCAAGGACTAAAGCTCTCATAAGCCGACTTAAACATCTCTACTTTTATATCCTCTGGATATGAGCTTTTTCCACTTGCATCTACAAAAGGCATCTGGGTTATTTTAGTTCTAAAGTCTCGCTCTCTGAGTTGTTTTATAACTGGCTTTATAAATGTTAGAGTTCCAAAACTAACAAGTGCAACTTCATCTGAGCTAAACTCGGTTAAAAGCCTTTTGTAAACCTCCGCATACTCATCAAGGTAACCATCATAGTGAACTATAGGATGAAAGTGAAAACCTACTTTTACACCTTTATCTGCTAAAGCTCTGGCACTCTTTAAGCGTTTATCTAGTGATGCACTTAGATGCTCTTCGTTTTTTATGATGGTTGGAGTGTTTAGTGACCATGTGCAAAGTATGTTTTTAGGAACTTGTGTTTCTAAGAAGTACTTTATATTGTCTGATTTTGTTTTAAACTCCAAAATAACATTTGGGTTATCATTTGCAAAACTAAAAAGAGCCTCTAAGATGCCCTCACGATTTCCCCACATAAGTGAGTCAGATGCCTGACCTGTTCCTATATGATAAGTCTTGTTTTTATCTAGTTTTAGATTTTTTAGTTTATCTGCAAAGTTACTATCAAAGGTGATGGTATTTTGGTTATAAAAACTCTGAATTGAACAGTATGAACAGTCAAAACCACAGCTCTCAACAGCATCTAGAGTTAAAAGATTGCAGCATCTTGTCTTCTCTGATGCCACAGGACATAGTCCAAGTCCAAAACCCTCTTTCGCTTCAGTTTTAAAGTTAAACCTCTGCTCTTGTGGAATGTTTTTTAACTCAAAATCTTTATATGAATTTGGTTTACATCTTAACTCTTCATAGGCCTTTTTTAGCCGAGCAAAGACTACTTTTTTTTGATCATGCTCTGGGAATATATCTACAATAGTCCCCTCATCCCAGAGAGTCAAATCTCTTGAAATATCTATAATTTGCTTTATCTCTTGATGCGTAAATCTTAATTTTAGAGATTTTTGTTTTATAAACTCTTGCATCTCTAGTGGCAGTTTGTCAAAAAGCGTATTTTTTATAGAGCTGTTAAATTTTTCTAAATACGAATCCATAATCCAAGTTACATCCTATTTTTATTTATATAATTTCTTGTTGTACATATAATCCAATATTACGACAAAGGCTAATGCATCTTGTTGCAACTCTTCATCATGTTCAATAGGAGTCAGATGATTTTTTGTATCCAAATATGTTTCTGGATCTTTATATGAAAAGGTAAGTGGTTTTTGACCTGGCCTTATAATCGCTACTTTATCATCTACTCTTAGCGCGTATGAAGAGTGAAACTGCATCAGTGAGATGTTTTGCTTTTTATCGCTAAAGATTGAGTGACCCATGATAGGATATTTTAAATCAAGCCCTATTAAATCAAGTGCTGTTGCCAACACATCAGGTTGTGAAGAAATTTTGTCATATACCATAGGCTCGACACCATCTCCTAAGATCATTGCGGGAATATGAAACATATCAACAGGTACCATATCACCACCGTGAACTCTTACATTATGATCTGCTACTACTACAAAGATAGTATCTTTATAATAGGGCTCTTTTTTAGCAAGTTCAAACAGACGACCAATTGCAAAGTCTGCATATTTTACAGCATTTTTTACGCTATTTGGCTCTACATCTTTTAAGAGTTCAATCTTATCATACGGAAACTCAAAAGGCGCATGGTTTGATTGCGAAAACATAACGGTAGCAAATTTTTGATTTTTTGCATGCATCTTTTTAAACTCACCATTTGCCTTTATCACTAAGTCTTCATCGCAGACACCCCAAGGAGCAACAAAAGTTGGATCTTCAAATTGGGGTTGATCTATAATCTCATCAAAACCATTTCCAGAGTACCAGCTTCTCATATTGTCAAATCTGCTCTCTCCTCCATATATGAAAGATGTGTGATATCCAAAGGGCTTAAGAGCTGATGCGATAGTAAAAAAGTCACTTTGTGATTTATTTCTTTTTAATACACCTACTCCAGGTACCGCAAGATTTCCAGCAGTAATTGCAGCAAGTCCCCTGATACTTCTCGTTCCATTTGAGTATAGATCCTTAAAAAGTATAGCTTCTTTGCTTAAGCGGTTGAAGTTTGGAGTTATACCATCTTCTCCTCCCACAGCACTGACAAACTGATAACCCAGGCTCTCCTGTACGAAGATAACTAGGTTTTTAGGGTTTTCATTTTTAAAATGGCTTTTTTCGATTCTTGAAAAGATGGACTCTTTGTCATCTGAGTGAATATTTAATCTTTTTTGAACCCTTTGGAGGGCATCATTTATATTCATTTTTCCATACTGTTTTACTTCCTTGCCCTCATGTACAAGATTGCTATAAATGGCATAACCTATACTATGAAGCGAATTTTTAGTTATTTCGTTTACCATCCTATTTGTACTGTACATAGCATCTGAAATATTAGCCCCTCGATGACCAAAGGACGAACGCACTCCAATAAATAGAATTAGCAAGATAGGGATAAAAAGGGCGACTCTTTTTATGTAGTGGGTATCAAAAACATTTAAAAAATCATCCTTCGCTAATTTTAAATAAAAATAAATAAATGCCCCAATCATTCCAAACGCGATTAAAAGCTCTAATTTATAATCCGCAAAAATCATGGCAAAAACTTCACGCGGATATATTAGATACTCTACAAAAAGATAGTTTGGGCGTACATCATACTGCGCCATAAAAGAAAAGGTTGCATTTTCTATATAAATAGCGAGCGAAAATACCACTAAAAAGTAGTATTTCAAAAAACTGTTAGTAAATTTTTTAAACCTTGCAGGGGTAAAAGAGAGAAATATTAGAGGAATAACGAGTAAGATAGAAGAAGAAATAGTATCCATTCTCAATCCATAGATAAATGTCAACCAATAGTCGACACCACTATCTTTAAAGCTATCAAAATAGATAATAAACAGAAACAGTCTGCCTATAAAAAATATTGCTATTAGTAGCAGGTAGTACTTAAGTAGTTTTTTTGTCATATTGTTTTTTTTGCCTTTGTGCTTGTGTGTTTTGGAGTTAAAAGTATAATCTTAGAGTGCGAGCTAAAAAAGAAGATAATAAATATTTAGCCATAGAAACGATAACATATTTCAGCTTTACAAAGGGCTGAATGAAATTATAAATTGTAGCATCTGAGGCAGTTTGTTTCTCATTTGTAAAGAGGCTTAAGTAGAGTGTTTTTTTTGCAAAGTAGATGCTGAGCCATTATGACGGCATATTTTATGCCTAAGAAAACTACAAATAGTAAAATAGTATTGCATTTTGAAATATAATTTCTTAGTAAATATTTTTTAGCCTATTATTGTAGTAAAAAAGGTACAGAAATGACTTTAGGAAAATGCCCATACTGTAGTGATGGGCACATTGAGGTAAGAGATAAAGAGGTGAGCGGTAAGAAGGTAAAACTATATGCTTGCTCAAATGCTTCATGGGTTAGTGAAGATGGGGAACTGTATGAACTTAGTCCTAAAGCTTCTTGTGACTTTAAAATTTGGCAAAACACACTAGCTAGATATGGCAAATGGTTAACATATCAAGAAGTAAGAGAACTTTTACAAGAGGGAAGCTTTGAGGTGGAACTCTTAAGTAAAAAGTATGGCAAAAAAATATATTACAAGAAGTTTATAACACTAAATCCAGAGTATGGAGTAAGTGTTATTTGGGATTAAGCCGCTTTAGAGTCTCTTTTTTACTGATATGGCAAAGTTATTTTACTAACTAAGTAAACTTTAATAATCCTTTTACATTTCTTTAGATATAATCCCAATCCGCTTTGCTGTTTTAACATAAAACAAGAGTATTTCTATCTATATATTGGTTTATAAAGATAAAAGTATTGGTAAGTAGTCATAAAGACTTACCTACATGCAGTAAAGATGTCGAAGAAACTAAAGCTTTCTAGAGGTAGAAGTCATTCTTTTGCTGATGGATGAAGAGACTTTAGTGAGATTAATATAAGGGCTTTCTATGAAAGTAAGAGCTTCAGTAAAGAAGATGTGTGATGATTGTAAGATTGTCAAAAGAAAAGGCATTGTAAGAGTAATCTGCAAAGTTAAAAAACATAAACAGAGACAAGGATAACCATGGCTCGTATTTCTGGTGTTGATTTACCTAAAAAAAAGAGAGTAGAGTATGGTTTAACATACATCTATGGGATTGGTCTTCATGCTTCTCGTCTAATCTTAGACGCAACTGGCATAGACTATAACAAAAGAGTTTTCGAACTAAACGAAGATGAAGTAGCTGCAATTACTGCTGAGATTCGCGCTAACCATATGGTTGAGGGTGATTTACGTAAAAAAGTAGCTATGGATATCAAGGCACTTATGGATTTAGGTTCATATAGAGGTCTCCGTCACCGTCGTGGTCTTCCATGTCGTGGTCAAAAAACTAAGACAAATGCGCGTACTCGTAAAGGTAAGCGTAAAACTGTCGGCGCTGCATAAGGATTACACAGATGGCAAAAAGAAAAGCTGTTAGAAAAAAAGTAGTAAAAAAGAATATTGCAAGAGGTATAGTTCATATTTCTGCATCATTTAATAATACACTAGTAACTATTACTGATGAAATGGGTAATATGGTTGCATGGAGTTCTGCTGGTAGCCTTGGTTTTAAAGGGAGTAAGAAATCTACTCCATTTGCAGCTCAAGCAGCTGTTGAAGACGCAGTGGCTAAAGCACAAGTTCATGGTATTAAAGATCTTGGTATTAAAGTACAAGGTCCAGGTTCAGGTCGTGAAACTGCAGTTAAAGCTGTAGGTGCTATTGAAGGTATACGTGTTACATTTATGAAAGATGTTACACCATTACCACACAACGGTTGTCGCGCACCTAAGCGTCGTAGAGTTTAAGGAGATTGACTAGATGGCAAGATATAGAGGTCCAGTAGAAAAAATCGAAAGAAGATTCGGTGTAAGCCTTAACTTAAAAGGTGAGCGTCGTTTAGCAGGTAAATCTGCATTAGAAAAAAGACCTTATGGTCCTGGTCAACATGGTCAGCGTCGTAAGAAAGTTTCTGAGTATGGTTTACAACTTAATGAGAAGCAAAAAGCAAAGTTTATGTATGGTGTTTCAGAGAAACAATTCCGTGCAATCTTCGTTGAAGCTAAGCGTCGTGAAGGTAATACAGGTACAAACCTTATTACTCTAATAGAGAGCAGACTTGATAATGTAGTTTATAGAATGGGCTTTGCATCTACTCGTAGATTTGCTCGTCAATTAGTTACTCATGGTCATATCCTTGTAGATGGAAAGAAATTAGATATTCCTTCTTATAATGTTAGAGCTGGTCAAAAGATAGAAGTTCGTGAATCAAGCAAGAAAAATGTTCAAGTTGTTCGTGCTTTAGAGCTAACAAATCAAACAGGTTTAGCACCATGGGTTGATATTGATGCTGAAAAAGTATTTGGTATTTTTACTCGCTTACCTGAGAGAGAAGAAGTTGTGATTCCAGTAGAAGAGCGTTTAATCGTCGAGCTTTACTCGAAATAATAGAATTAATAAAAGGCGTTAGAGAATGAAAAAAATTAAAACTACTCCACTTGCTCCTCAAGAATTTGAGGTAGAACAGATTAGTGAGAATGAAGCAAATATAATGGCTTATCCTTTTGAAACTGGTTTTGCTATCTCTTTAGCTCATCCACTTCGCCGTTTTTTATTAAGCTCTTCTGTTGGTTATGCACCGATAGCTATTAAAATCGAGGGCGCTAAGCATGAGTTTGACTCTGTTCGTGGTATGCTTGAAGACATTTCTGACTTTATATTAAATCTTAAAGAGATTCGTTTTAAACTCAAAGATGAAGCTAGTGAAGCTGAAGTTAGTTATAGCTTCACTGGTCCATGTACAATTAAGGGATGTGATTTAAGCAATGATGTTGTTGAAATAGTAACTCCAGATGCTCACCTTGCAACTCTTAATGAAGATTCTAACTTAAACTTTGTTATAAAAATAGCACAAGGTATAGGTTATGTTCCTAGTGAAGATACTCATGATGAACTTGAAGATGGATATATAGCGCTAGATGCTTACTTTACTCCAGTTCGTAGTGCAACTTATAAGATAGAAAATGTTCTTGTAGAAGATAACCCTAACTTTGAGAGAGTAGTTTTAAACATTAGAACTGATGGACAAGTAACTCCACTAGAAGCATTTAAAAACTCACTTGAAGTTATGTATGCTCAACTAGCTGTGTTTAACTCTGAAATCAGCATAAAAGCTGCTACAACTATTGAAAGAGTTGAAGAAAATCCAGACCTTAAAAAGTTGGTAACTCACATAGATAGTTTAGGTTTAAGTGCAAGAAGTTTTAACTGTCTTGACCGCTCTGATATTAAACTAGTAGGTGAAATAGCATTAATGAGTCAAAATGACCTTAAAAATGTTAAAAACCTAGGTAAAAAATCATACGATGAAATCGTAGAAAAATTGCAAGAGTTTGGTTTTGCAGTTGGTGCTGACTTAGCAGATGATGTAGTTAGTGCATTAAAAAAGAAAATTGAAGCCGCTCAAGGCTAAAGAGGAATAGAAGATGAGACATCGTCATGGATATCGTAAACTAGGTCGTACTAGCTCACACCGTGCAGCTTTACTTAAAAACCTAAGTATTTCGTTAATAGAACATGGAAAAATTGAAACTACTATAATGAAAGCAAAAGAACTTCGTTCTTATGTAGAAAAACTTATCACAATAGCTGGTAAGAATGATTCTAACGCTCACAGAATAGTATTTGCGGCGCTTCAAAGTAAAGAAGCAACAAAGACTTTAGTAAATGAAATAGCACCTAAGTACGTTGATCGTGCTGGTGGATATACTAGAATCATAAGAACTCGTATTCGTCGTGGTGATGCAACTACAATGGCGTTTATTGAACTTGTATAAAAACTAGTTTTCTTTAGAAAAAGAGCTTCTGCTCTTTTTCACATCAAAAGATAAGTTTAAAATTTTAACAAAACTTATTTATAAATCTAATAAACTTCCCAATTCTAAAATACTTTAAAACTTTTTATTTAGGATAAAGCATGAGTAATTTCGCATTTGGAACTTATAGAATAAGTGATTATAATCCACAGCATATCCAAGCGCTAAGAGATGCTATAAGCTCTGGTATAAGCATGATAGATACATCATCAAACTACATGGATGGTGGCGCAGAGCGTGCTATTGCACTAGCCTTTAGAGAGTTTCTCGCAGAGAACGGGGATGAGAGTGCAAAAGATGCGGTTGAGATAGTTAGTAAAGTTGGCTATATTCAAGGCTCAAATATGGATAGACATAAAGAGAGTCCATTTGAAGAGGTGGTGGAATTTTCACCTGATTGCTTCCACTCTATAGCTCCATCCTTTATAAAAGATCAACTCACAGAGTCTCTAAAAAGATTAGAGATACAAAGGGTCGATTGCTATCTTCTACACAATCCTGAATACTACTTACTAGATGCTATAAAAAAGGGCATCGACAAAGATGAGATGCTAGATGAGATGTATAGAAGAATATATAGGGCTTTCGTAGCACTAGAGTTAGAAGTTAAAAATGGAAGAATCTTAAGTTATGGCATCAGCTCAAACAGTTTTTCTAAAAGCAAAAAAAGTGATGAGTTTTTACCATACGAAGACTTAGTTACTCTGGCAAAAAGGGCATCACAAGAAGCAAAAAACGAGGCTCACAGCTTTACAACAGTGCAACTTCCTATAAACATGCTCGAACTAGAGGGTTTAAATTGTGCAAAATGGGCAAAAGAAAATGGGCTTAGAGTATTAGCCAATAGACCATTAAATGCTGAGTATAATGGTAAAATGTATAGACTCGCTGATTATGATGAGTCAAAAGAGTATTATCATCATCTAAATGAACTCTTAGATATTTGTGACAACGAGCAATTAAAGCCTCTTTATAATCTATTTGATGGGCTAGAAGCATCAAAGCATAAGTTTGGTTGGATAGGCGATTATGATGCATTTTTCTTTGCCCAAATTATTCCACATATGAGAACATCACTCCAAAGTTTAGATGAAGAAAGTAGAGAGTTGCTTGTAAACTCTATAGATATGTTTTTTGTAGAGTATAGAAAAATGGTTCTGCATGAGTGTGCTAAAAATACAAGAGAAGAGTTAAAAGAATCTTTTAAAAATGACGATATTGTCATGCAAGATGCGGCTTTGGAATTTCTAATGTTACAAGATGATATTGACTATATTTTAGTTGGTATGAGAAAACCTAGCTATGTTTTGGAAGTTTTAACACTTAAAGACTAAAACCTTTGTTCTAATTTAAATCTTTATGACATGTTAAGCAATTTTGTCATATTTTATGATATAAATAAGAGAAATAAATTAAAGGAAAATAGATGATTCCATTTACGGATGAAGAACTAGTTAACCCAGTAAAAGCTGCTATTGATAAGATTCGTCCATCATTGGCATTAGATGGTGGTGATATAGATTTTATAACAGTTAAAAATGCAAAGGTATATGTCCAACTAAAGGGTGCATGTATCGGTTGCGCTAGCAGTAGTAGTACGCTAAAGTATGGAGTAGAAAGACAGCTCAAAATGGATATACATCCAGAGTTAATAGTTATAAATGTACCAGCAGGTATGGAAAATAATTTAGAAAATCTTTAATAAAGAGAAAAAAATGAACGGTATTTCTAAACACAAAACATTGTCACAAGCTAAAGAATACTTTAGCAAATCAGACTATAAAACAGCGCTAGAGAAGTTCGCAAGAGTTTTGCAAGACTTTCCAAACTCAAAAGAGGCGTATAATGGTGTGATACTATCTGAAATGGCTTTGAGTGGAGAGGGTGGTGCTGAGGCTCTTTTTGACTACTATGAAGTGCTCAAAGATGAAGACAAAGAGTCGGCTGATAAAATTATGAGTGATATACTGCAAACTATGGATGATGCTATAGACAGAGTCGGTGAAATCTTTGCTAAACCTCTAAGAGATAGAATAGAGTATGAAGATGGTATCCTCTACGAGGATTTTAAAGCCATACTAGACAGAGGTGCAAGTTTTAAAGAAACATTTGAAAATATTATGTTCTCAACTCGTGTTATTATCACTCAAAAGAATGATTTTATAGACTTTTTAGACAGACTAATAGAAAATGACTTTGAGGAGATGGCTCTTAGTTACTTAGAAAATGCACTTAGCATCTACCCAAGCGATAAGCTGCTGAGAAAACTTTTAAAAAAATTAGCAAAGAGTAAAAAAAATGAAGATTGAGCTTCCTAGCCAATCTTACCGTTATGTAAGTGAGGACTCACAAGAGTGCGACGGACAAACAGCTTTTGTTTTAACTACTCAGAACAAAAAGTATCTCGAAGATGCAAAGAGTAGAGGTGCTCACTCCATCATTAGCGTAAAAGAGATAGCTCCGCTTTTTGGTGTAGAAGAGATAAAAATAGTAGGTATTACCGGCACAAACGGTAAAACGACAACAGCGAGTGCTATCTACTCTTTTTTACTTGATTTGGGCTACAAAGTTGCCATGCAAGGCACTCGTGGCTTTTTTATGAATGATGAAGTAATAGAGGGCAAATCACTCACAACTCCAAGTGTGCTAAACACTTATAAACACATCTACCAAGCAGTAGATGCTGGATGTGAATTTTTTATCATGGAAGTTAGCTCACACGCTATAGCACAAAAGCGCATAGAGGGACTAGAGTTTGAACTTAAAATCCTTACAAATATCACTCAAGACCACTTAGACTATCACAAAACCATAGGTGAATACATAGCTACAAAAAATAGCTTTTTTGCAGATGAGGGCAGAAAACTCATAAATAAAGATGAACCAAAATCCTCTTTTAATATAAAAAATACTTTTACATACGGCATAGAAAATAATGCTTCTTATAAACTTATGGCTTATTCGTTAAATGATGCTTCAAGTGGAATAATTCAGCACTTTAAAGAGGTAGTCCCCTTTACTTCATCACTTCATGGTTTTTTTAATCTCTACAACTTAATGGCAGCTATAGGTGCAGTTGATTTGCTAGTAAAAGATGGCTTAGAGAAGATTGTTGAAGTTGTTGAGGGTTTTGCTGGAGTAAGCGGTAGAATGGAGCAGGTGAGTGAAGAGCCAAATGTTATAGTTGACTTTGCTCACACTCCTGATGGGATGCAACAAGTCTTAAATGCGCTAAAAGAAAAAGAGCTTTTAGTTGTTTTTGGAGCTGGTGGAGATAGAGATAAGAGTAAAAGAGCTTTGATGGGCAGAGTAGCAGCTAGTTTAGCAAAAAAAGTCTATATCACGAGTGATAATCCAAGAACTGAGGATCCGCAATCCATAGTCGATGATATACTCCAAGGCATCGAAGATAGAAGCATTGTAAGTGTTGAGTTAAACAGAAGAAAAGCTATTGAAGCTGCCCTTAGTGATCAAGTCGGTGAAGATGTTGTAGTCATTTTAGGCAAGGGCGATGAAACTTACCAAATCATCTATGATGAGAAGTTTCCTTTTGATGATAGAGAGGTTGTAAGAGAGATTTTAAAGGGTAAGAAGCTCTCTTAATTCGTTAAGAGCTTAGCATTGTGGGGCTTTAATACACTTTTTTACTCTCTTTTATTAAAATTTATAGCTTTTGTTTTTAGTAAAGTTCTTCTTACTTTTTGTTCGCAAAAAGTAAGCAAAAACTCTGGCAACGGTTTCGAGCCTCACTTCGTGAGGTTCCCAAGTTTTACTTGTGAATTCATATTTTCAATTTTTATTGTTATTGATGTATACACTCCCAAGTAAAACTTGGGAGCGAGGTTGAGTTGCTACGGCTTTACGAAGCGATGCTTCAGCTTCGCATTGTGTGGCTTTAAAATTTTATCAACTTATCGCTAAAAACAGCAGTTACACCCATATTAAAGAGCTCTTTAGCTCTTTTTTCATCGTTGATTGTGTAAACATTTACAAAAATACCACACTTCCTTAAACTCATAATAGTCTCTGCATCTACTAGCTCATCGCTGATATGATAAGCCTTAGCATCTAAAGCCACAAGATACTCTATAGGGTTTTTTGGGAGTGCATCTTCGACTAAGATAGCTGTTGTTATATTTGATTTCATCTCTTTTATAAGAGCTAGATATTCATGTCTAAAAGAAGATAAAAGCACTTCCTCTTGCATCTCAAAGCTATCAATCAAACTTAAAACTATAGATACAAACTCCGCATCTGCACAAAATTCACTGATATCTTTTAGCTCTATATTTAGTGGAATCTTATGTTTTTTTGCAAACTCTAAGGCGATCTCTAAATCTAGTAGTGGCTCATAGATGCCATCAAAATAGCTTCCATAATCGAGTCTAGATAGATCTTTATAGCTTAACTCATAAACTTTTAAGGGTTTATCAATATTTGTAGTTCTTTGCAGAGTCTCATCATGAAAGATAACTGCTTTTTTATCACTGCTTAACTGCACATCTATCTCTATAAAATCACAACGCCCTAGGCTAAACTCTAAAGCCCTTAGAGTGTTTTCAGGATTTAAATGGCTAAAACCCCTGTGAGCTGCTATAAGTGAGGAGGATTTAAAGAGTTCTAAAAAACTCATAGATTTTTCTCTATAGAAGATTTTACAAGTTGTGTAAGTTCATCATAGCTCATATCTTTTGGATATATTGGTTCTAAATATTGCAGTTTTATCTTTTTAGGTCTTGGAAAAAGTTTACCACTAGGAAGCGCTTCAAAACTGCCGTCTATAATTGTAGGGATTATTGGAACATTATAAATAGATGCAAGCATTGCAAAAAATGGTCTAAACTCTAAGAGTTTTCTATTTCGCGTTCTTGCACCCTCAGGAAAGATAACTAGATTTTTGCCCATTTTAAGTGGGAGTGCAGTTCTTTGCATTGTATCTTTTAAGTCTATATTTGCATCTATAAGAATTGTTTGGCCATATGTAGCAATGGGATGAAGAAGTTTTGTTCCAAAAACCTGAGTAAAGGCTAAAAAGAAAGTGTTTTTAAGCACAGAGAAGGGAAGAGTGGACTCAATCAAGAAACCATCTAGCATACTCTGATGAGTTGGAGCTATGATGCAAGATGTTTTTGGGATATTTTCAAGGCCCTTTATATCAAGTCTAAAGTAGAGTCTAAAGAGTGGATAGAGGAGTATTTTATAGATAAACATAATGATGGGAGAGAAGATTAGTTTATCTTTTTTTTCTTCACTTAAAATATCTCTCCACTCAACAATTGAGGGTTTTACAAAGGTTTTATGAGTCCTTATATAGTTGTATAAATCTTTAAAGACCATGATATTGGAGAAGATTTTCTCATCTATATGGATGCCGTAGCTAAGCTCTAAAAACACAAAGAGTTCTACATACTCAAGTGAATCAAGACCTAAATCTAGCTCTAGATGCGAGCCTTGTGTGACCTCTTTTTGTGACATCTCATAGAGAAATGACTTGAGACTTTGGTATATCTCATCATCTGGCTCACTCTCTTTATATTCTTGTGGCTCTCTTAAAATCTTATAACCTAAAATTTTTTGAGATTCTTCTGCTTGTAGATTATAAAGCTCAACCCCATACCAGCGAATCTCACTCTCGATATTTATGATATTCGCAGCTTTTAGAGTCTCAAAATTTGGCTCTATATTTGCAAAGAGTTTGTCATCTTTTTTCTCTATAGAAATTTTCTTTATATAAGGACAAAGAGAGAGAACCTTTTTTTCAATATTTTTAAAATCCATCTTTAAAATCTTTTATTGACTTTTAGTCTGCAGAAGACTCATTTATATAACCGCACCCTAGACTTTTATGGGCTTTAGCCATGAGAAAAGGGGAAAGTAGGTAGTATTTTTAAGTTTTTATATCTTTTAATAGTGGTTACATTATAACCAAAAAGAGACTCTTAAGCTTAAAAAAACAAACTTATTTTGTCTTATGATATTTAATAGCTATATTTTTGTTATAATTTCGACAAAAATTTTAAGGATATTATAAATGGGAATTCCTCAACCAGCATTTTATATGTTTAAGTGTGAGCAATCAGCTCCACCGGGTATGCCAAAACCATCATGTGTAACTCCTGAGACTCAAGACTTGTTTCAGCATCTAGCACAAAAACTCATGAAAGAGGGGATTATGGGAACTGTTCAGCCTATTCGTACTTCATGTATGAACCGCTGTTCATCAGGCCCTGTAATGCTAGTAGAACCTGGACATGTGATGTACGCAGGACTCAATAAAGAGAAGATCGATAGAATAGTCGAAGAGCATATCATTGGCGGAAATGTAGTGACTGAGTATGTTATAGATAAAGAGCAGTGGGATGAGCCGATAACTCCAGCTGCTATGAAAAAACAGATGGGAATGTAGGAAGATTTATGACTATAGATATGTTGTACAGTAAAATTCACCGTGCTACCGTTACAGATGCTAACTTAAACTATGTTGGCTCTATTACTATAGATGAGGAGCTTTTAGAAGCTTCCAAAATGAGAATTGGGCAAAAAGTTGAAATTTTAAATGTCAACAATGGTGAGCGTTTTTCTACATATGTTATCTTAGGTGAGCGAGGTAAAAGAGATATCTGTTTAAATGGAGCAGCTGCTAGAAAGGTTCATAAAGGCGACAAGATTATCATCGTTGCCTATGCTACTTACAGTGAAGAAGAGCTAGAGAACTACAAACCAAAGGTGGTTATCTTAGATGATGATAACAACATTGACTATGTGGCTGATAGCATCTAAAAATAGTGAGATGATTGAAATGAAATGTAATAAATTCTCGCCGATAGGCGAAGCTTTAGTGAGATGATATAATGTTTTCAAAGATGGGCGACATGAGCAAGATGCTTGAAGGGATGCAAGAGAGCGCTGCAAAACTTCAAGCTGAACTTGAGACTAAAACCTTTAGTGTAAAGAGTGGCGGCGGTATGGTTGAACTTAGCGTTAATGGTAAAGGTGAAGTTCTTGACTTGAACATTGATGACTCTCTTTTAGATGACAAAGACTCACTTCAGATTCTCCTCATTGGTGCGATTAACGATGCCAACAAAATGGTTTTACAAAACCAGCAAAATAGTGCTTTAGGAATGTTGGGTTCAATGGGCGGGATGAACCCTTTTGGGGCAAAATAGATGCTAAGGCTAGCTTTTGTTCTTAGCCTTCTTTTTGTAAACATCTTCGCCTGTAGAGGTGGATACGACTCTTGCAAACTCAAAATTACAGACTCTAAAGCGATAAAAAACTCCACACTTAGCATAGTAGTTGCTAAGGATAAAAGACTAATATTTTCTAAATTCCCTCCAAGTTCAAAAATTCTAAAACATGATAATTTTTTAAATCTCTACCTTATAGAAACAAAAGATAGTTTCAAACATCCATTTAAGATAAACAATCATCTCACAATGGGTGTTGCATCTGTAGATGCGAGGAGTGCCATAGAGGGGAAAACACTCAAGCAACAAGTTGGCTTAAATCACTTTGCAATATTTAGCAAAAAAACACAAACACCAGCTCTGCTTTTAAATAGTTGTTGTAATTTAGAAGGAATAGTGACAGATAGAGGAATCATAGAAAAGGTCTATCTTGAGAGATTTTTAAGCTCAAACTCTAGTGACTATGGTGATGTTGGAATTAGAGTATCGGATATTAAAAGTGGGGTCACAATAGATAGAGTAGATCCTTTTTATAAAGCTAACCCTTTTAAAGAGGGCGATAAAATTGTAAGTCTAGATGGTAAAAAAGTCTATAATCCAGCTACCTTTATCCGCCAAATCTTGTTCTCAAAAATAGGCACATCGAAGAAGATAAAGATAAAAAGAGGAGCAAAACTTTATGAGTTTAAAGTAAAGGTAGAAAAAAGATATGGGGGAGGATATATAAGCGATACTTTTTTAGAGCGAAAAGGAATCTATTTTTCGCCAAATCTTATTATCACACAAATTAGAGATAGTTTTAATGGTTATGGTTTAAAGGTTGGGGATAGGCTTATTCAGGTAAATGGCAAAAAAGTAAGCTCAACTACCGATATAGCTGCATACTTAAATGATTTTAACCATGCAGTGTCTTTGCTTTTTTTTAGAGAAGGCTTTGAGTTTTTTGTAAATATCAAGGGCGAAATAGAAAAAAAAGGTGCTTGGGAAGAGGTCAATTCTAGTGCTAATTAATCCTCATTTAACAAGAGTCCATATATAATTTCATATGCAAAATTTTGAAGATTTTTTACTAGCGAATTTACCAACATCAAAGAGTATCCATCCTACTTATGAGGAAGCCTTGCAACAGATGCTAAAAGCTGGTGGCAAACGCTTTAGACCTGCACTTCTTTTGGGAGTTGTAAAAGCGTATAACCCTCTTATGAGCGCTGGTGCAAGATATGCAGCTTATGCAGTTGAGTTGCTTCATACCTACTCACTCATTCACGATGACTTGCCTGCAATGGATGACTCACCGCTTCGTCGTGGAGAGCCAACTCTGCATGTCTTGTATGATGAAGTAACTGCCATCCTTGTGGGAGATGCACTAAACACCTACTCTTTTGAAGTCTTAGCAAATGCACCATTTTCAGACTACACAAGAGTACAGCTAATAAATGAACTTGCGAAAAATGGCGGGCTAAATGGGATGGTTTTGGGTCAAGCCATTGATTGTTATTTTGAGAATAGACCGCTTAGTATTGAAGATATTAAAACTCTTCATATAAACAAAACAGCAAAACTTATAGCCGCATCACTTAAGATGGGGGCTATTATAGTTGGACGTGAAGAGATAGCAGAGTCGCTCTACGAGTTTGGTATAAAACTAGGACTTCTCTTTCAAATCCAAGATGATATACTAGATGTAACTCAAAGCTCACAAGAAGCAGGAAAGCTAACAAATAACGATGAAGATAAAAATAGTTTTGTAACTATTTTAGGGCTAGAAGAGTCCATAAAAGAGGCAGATGTATTAGCACAAGAGCTTAGTGATGAGCTTGAGAGTTTTGATGAGAACTTAAGGCTTGAACTCTTGCCACTGCTTACAAGATATATAAACAGACATAGAAACGATACTGATACTAAATAACATAAGAGGCACGGCAGAGGGTATTGGCTCCTTCTGTAAGACTAAGAAGTGAAGTTTACTTCATCTATGAAACAAAACTAAGGAAGTAGAGACAATGAGTAATAAGATGCGCCAAAAAATGGCAGATAGTATAAGGTTTTTAGCAACAGATATGGTTCAAGCGGCAAATTCAGGACACCCAGGCGCGCCTATGGGACTTGCTGATATTGCAGTAGTTTTAAGTGAGCATCTAAATCACAATCCAAAAAATCCAGAATGGCTAAATCGTGATAGATTGGTATTTTCAGGTGGGCATGCTACTGGGCTTATCTACTCTTTGTACTATCTTTGGGGATATGGACTCGAAGTAGAGGACTTAAAAAACTTCCGTCAGTTAGACTCTAAAACACCAGGACATCCAGAATATGGGCACACTAAAGGCATAGAGATTACTACAGGGCCTCTAGGTCAAGGCATCGCAAATGCAGTTGGTTTTTCTTTTGCTTCAAAGTTTTTAGGTGAGCAGTTAAATTCAGATACAGCCAAGGTGATAGATCATAATGTTTACTGTTTGTGTGGAGATGGAGATTTAGAAGAGGGCATCTCTTATGAGGCTTGCTCTATTGCAGGGCACAACAAGCTTGATAACCTTATCCTTATCTATGATTCAAATCGCATAACTATTGAGGGCTCTACTGATTTAAGTATCTCAGAAAATATTCGTGGTAGATTTGAGGCTCAAGGATGGGATGTAGAAGAGTGTGATGGACACAATTTCAATGAGATAGACCTTGCGTTGTCTCGTGCAAAAACTAATAAAAAACCGACAATCATCATTGCAAATACTGTTATAGCAAAAGGCGGTGGGATACTAGAAGGCTCTGCTAATTCTCATGGCGCACCACTAGGCGATGATGTAATAGCTAAAGCAAAAACAGATGCTGGTTTTGATCCGACTAAGAAATTTTTTGTAGATGAAGATGTGATGGTTAGATTTAGATGCGCTATAGAAAAAGGAGATTTACTTGAGAGAGAGTGGCTTCATAGCCTTAAAACCCTTCCTCTGATGGAGCAAAACGAAGCTCTTGATAGATTTTTAAATCCTGATTTCTCTTGCATTGAGTATCCTACTTTTGAAAAAGCAGATGCTACTCGCAGCACAAATGGAAAAATCATGAATGCTATTGCAAAAGCACTTCCTAACTTTTTAGGGGGTTCAGCGGATTTAAGCCCATCAAATAAGACAAACTTAAATGATATGGGAGTTTTTCCAAAGGGTAGAAATATCTACTTTGGTATCCGTGAGCATGCTATGGCTTCTATCGTAAATGCGATGGCTCTTTATGG
>JAVEST010000066.1:0-10559 GCA_034006465.1 Sulfurimonas sp.
TTTTGGCGCATCTGCACCAGCTGAGGAACTTTTTCTTAAATTTGGTTTTTCAGTAGATGCTATTATAGAGAAAATAAAGTAAAAATTTATACACCTTTTGGTGTATAAACTTCTAATATGGCGGGCGTGTTAAAATGCGGCTATCCACATATCCACGTCCAACAGTAAAATTGTATAAAACTTGATACTTATTGGATCTTAAACCTAGCAGCTCGTGTATCTCATCATCTAAGAAACATCCTATTCCAGTTCCAGATAGCCCCATAGAAGTGGCTTCAAGATATAGTTGCTGACCTATAGCTCCACACTCCCAAAAAAGCTCTTTATATCTGTGTGCCCCATAAGTTTGCAGCTCATCTGTAAAGTTACATAACATACTAAGACTAAAAGCGCCATCACTTGCAATGTTTTGAGCACAACTGATAGCTTTTGAGATAGCAGTAAAATCTCCCTTCTCAAGCAAAAACAGATGTTCAAACTCCGTATAACTCCAGCTAAACTTAGCATCTAGCTCTTTTTTAAAATCTTCTTTAGTATTTCGTATAAGCATATATAGTCCACTCTCATACCCATCAACACGGTGCAGATAAATAACCAAATGAGCTGAGTTTTCTTTAGCATCTTGTGATAAAAGCACAGAGTTTAGTAAGGTGTGAAACTGCTTTTTTGTTATGATTGAGTTATCCATCATATGAACACTTCGTCTATTTAGCACTACATCTTTTGACTCTTTGCTCGGAGACCTTGTTAGCTGGCTCTTTAGAGCTTTGGGTCTGGCTATTTGAGCCTCTGATGTTGCCTCTTCAACGCTTGGGATAATCTCCCACTCTTGCATCGAAGGACTTAGTTTGTTTGCGATGCCATTAAATTTTAGAGGAACGCTCTCTATTAGTACGTCTAAAGATAGGTTTGAGCTTATATCCTCAGGTGAGACGATTAAGAGCATATCGGGAGTTTCATCTTCAAAAAATCTCTCCTTTTGAGATAGTCCTAAAAGAGTTGAAATATCAGCATCGCTTGCACTATCAAGTCTTGTGACTCTCCATCCGAGCATCTTAGCAGAGACTACAAAAGCTTGCCAAGCATGCCCAGCATCTAGCTGAGTGTAGCGAAATGCTCTCTCTCCATACTTCCAAGCCTCGCGCCACGAGATGCTAGAGAGTCCTACTATAAAGCTGTTTGTTGGAAGCTCCTCCCAAAAAGTTGTATCAAAACTTGCAAGCATCTCTACTACATGCTTCTTTGCAGAGTAGTGAAAAACATTACTTTTAGCATCTTGCTCACTCATAATAGGAGGGAGAATAAGATAGGCTTCGGTTGGGTGTAAGTTTCCACTAGAGGCGTTGCATCTAACAGCCCAAGAGCTTCCACCAGACTCTTTATAAGCTGCAATCCCCATAGAAAACTGCAAAAGCCCAGATATGGACTCTTTTAGAAGTGGAGCTGATGGCAAGTTAGAATCGAGTAGATGATAGGGTGGGGTAGCGTTCTCTAGTGCTAGAGGAAGCTTTAATGTTTTTGCACCCTTGTAAGTTCTAAATGGATCTGGCTGAGTAGCCCAGTCCATAAAGCCAAGTGAACGAGCATATTTTAGTCTGCTATGTTTTGTTGCCTCGTGGTAATTGTAAACTATCTGTAGTGATTTTTTCATGTGGGTAGTTTAATAGAGTATCCTTAAATCGTGCTAGAAAAAAAAGTTTATTATTTTTACATAGTTCTTTTTAATTGTGTCAATGTTAAAACCTCTTTTATGGACAAGAAACTAAAAACAATAGAAGAGTTAGTGAAGTTAAATGAAGAGCTTGTAGAAGTTGAGTTGATGCTAACTACAGATGAATTTAAAAGCTTTGCTGCTTTTTGCATAAAAAAAGATGTGAAGTTTAATGATTGGATACGAAAACTTGCACAAGACGCTTTAAAAAAAGATGCCTAGAGATACTCTAAAAGCTTAATCGCCACAAAGATAACCCCTAAAAATAAAAAAGAGGAGATAAAAACTAAGGCTGTCACAACTCTAGGACTGCAATCATAAAGAGATGCAAGATTTACATTGGCTACGGCAAGAGGCATCATAAGCTCTATAAAGATGATGCCCTTTACCATAGCATCTAGCTCTATATTTGCTAAAATCACAAAAGCGATAGCTGGAAGTATCAAAAACTTCAGACTCAAAACCCACACTACAAGCTTTTTGCTAATCTCTTGAATCTTTGTTCCATAGAGATAGATGCCAAACAAAAATAGTTGCATAGTTATAGATGCATAAGCTCCCATCATAAGTGTGTTTAGGGCTACAGCAGATGGCCTATACTCTAAAAGGCTAAGGGTTATGGCTATAAGAGCCGCCCAAAGGATTGGAAGTTTTAGGATGTTTGTTAGGGATGTTTTTGTGTCAAAATTACCTCTTGAGTAGTAAAAAACGCCAACACTATAGACTACAAAAAGATTCATAAGATTTACTATAGTTGTGTAAGGGATGGACTCCTCGCCAAAGATAGCGATATTTATGGGGATGCCAAGGTTTCCAGTATTTCCTATAAGAGCAACTACTGATGCGATGCTATACTCTTTTGGAGATGTAAAGAGTTTTCTTGCAACTAAAGCTGAAAATATGAGAACCACAAGAACTATGCCTATATATACGCCAGAGGCATAAAAGAGTGTGATATCTATGGGACGAACAAGAAGACCCCAAAATGTGAGAAAAACTTGTAAGAAATAGACACTTATAATGGTGATGGTTTTATCATCAATACGCTCTTTAAAGCTCATCTTTGCGATGAAACCTAAGAAGATAAAGATGTATATGCCAAAAATTGAAAATATTATTGAACTCATAAGAAGATTATATCTGTTATAATTTCGTCATGCAAACATTAGAAAATATAAATAAAATCATTGAAAAAAACCAAGCTGTATTAGTCTATTTCTCGGCTCCTTCTTGTGGTGTCTGTCACGCACTAAAACCAAAACTCTTAGAAGCAATAGAAGCCAACTTTGAAGACTTTGTTATACAGAGCGTTGATATCTCAGAAAATGAAGATATAGCGCCTCATTTTGGAATCTTTACTATTCCTACTATTTTAGTTTTTTTAGACTCAAAAGAGTTCTTAAGAAAGTCAAGAAATATGAGTGTAGATGAGGTGATACGAGAGATAAAAAGACCATATGAGATAATGAAGTCTTGAGCAAGAGCATCTTGATAACGGGCTGTTCTAGCGGAATAGGTTACGATACAGCTCACTTCTTACATAAATACGGGTATAGAGTCTATGCAAGTGCCAGAGATGCAAGAGATGTTAAGAGGCTAAAAGACGAGGGGCTAGATGCTTATGTGCTTGATGTTAGAGATGCTCAAAATATAAAAGAGGTCTTAGATATCATCACAAAGGATGGTGGAGAACTCTACGCACTCTTTAACAATGCTGGTTTTGGGCAACCTGGAGCAGTAGAAGATATTACAACAAGTGTTTTAAAAGAGCAGTTTGAGACTAACTTTTTTGGACTTCATGAGTTAACTCGCCAAACTCTTAAGATCATGCGCCGACAAGGTTATGGGCGAATTTTGCAGCACTCCTCAGTTTTAGGCATCATCTCACTTCGTTTTCGCGGAGCTTATAACGCTTCAAAGTACGCTATAGAAGGACTTTGTGATACGCTTCGCTTAGAACTTATGGATACAGATATACATATCTGTACTATAAACACAGGGCCAATTCGCTCAGATTTTAGAAAAAATGCAATTATCAACTTTAAGAAAAATGTAGTTTCAGAGGGTAGTGTTTTTGAAAAAGAGTACAAAGAACAACTTCTTAGCGTAAAAGAGAAAGATAGTGATAATTTTACAAAAAATTCAGATGTTGTTATAAAAAACATACTCCACGCACTTGAAGCTAAAAAACCAAAACCGAGATACTACAACACCTTTGCAACCCATCTACTAGGTGGATTTAAAAGGGCTTTACCTACTAGCATCTTAGATAAGATTTTAAGAAAGATTTAAAGTATAAGTCACATTTCAAATCAATATCGCTACAATTTACAAACTAAAATTATAAGGAATATTTATGAAACGACTAAAGATATTTGTCTTGTCTCTGTTTGTGGCTTGTAGTGTGAATGCTGATATTGTTAAAAATTCAAAAAATACTATCAAAGATACAAAAACAAACTATCTGTGGCAGGACACAAAAGAGGTATCAACAAGTAAAAGAACATTTGAAGATGCTGTTAGTTATTGTAAAAATCTAGAACTAGATGGATATAAATCTTGGGAACTACCAGGTTTTGTTGAACTATTTTCCATTGTAGATACAAAAGTATACAATCCTACCATCTCAGAGAGTTTCAAGTATGTGGTCTCTGACAATTACTGGTCAGCTAAGACCTTTGGCCATGCAACAACCAAAGAAGCCTTTGTGGTAAATTTTTTATCTGGCGCATTTAATAGAGAAAAGATGGATGAGACATTTTATGTAAGATGTTATAAAAAGGACAACTAAGTAGTCCTTTTACTTCATAAAAGCTATAAGAGATGCTGTTATGGCAACATTTAGTGACTCAACACCTCTTTGCATAGGGATTTTTATAGCGTTATTGCAAAGCTTTATAACCTCAGGACTTACTCCCTCGCTCTCATTCCCCAAAACAAAGATAGACTTTTTGTTAGGCGTTATGTCGTAGATGCTTTTTTTCGCATGTGAAGATAGAGCGTAAATATCAGCATCACTTAGGTTTTCTAAGACATCTTCTAAGTTGTCACAGTAGTAGATTGGGAGTTTAAAGAGCGTTCCAGCACTCGCTTTTATAACTAGTGGGGAGATTTTTGCTGAGTTTTTCTTAGGAAGTATGATGCCATCAAGAGTTGAAGCTGCACATGAACGGATTATCATTCCTAAGTTTTGAGGATTGTGAATACCATCTAGGGCGATGAGCCTGAAACTTGGCATCTCTTTTATCTCAGATGCACTCTTGTAGCTCTTTGAGATGATATCTATGGCAACACCTTGGTCTTGTTTCGCATTTTTGCTTATACGGCTTAGTGCATTTTTTTCGTGATAAGTTATCTCAATGTCTCTTTTTTTTGCTAAAGCCAATATCTCTTTTATAGCTCCATCAGTTTTATTACTCGTTGAGAGATGAAGTTTGTGAACTTCGATGTTTTGATCTTGTAGAACTTCAACTACAACATTTCTGCCATAGAGTGTGATGATCTTTTCAAAGTAGTTTTTTTTATCTTTGTACTCTTGTGAATCTTGCAAATAGTCTTCCTTTTATTTAAATTTACATAAACTTATTTTGTAGCTTTTAGGTATGCTAACCAATGGCATACTCTATGTTAATGGAGTTGTAATGATGGTATGTTTTAAATAAGTCTCCAATTAGATCCTGAATCAAGTTCAGGATGACGCTTTTTTCGTCATTACGGACTTGATCAGTAATCCCATATGCGAAGTGCTGAATTAAACAATATTATATACAATCTCTGTTTTGTTTTTGATAACTTTTATCTCTTTTACTTGAAGTGTCTCAATCTCTAGTGCCATAAACTCTTCTATAGAGCTGATGCTATGTTTTGCTAACTCTCTTAATACTAAACCACGATATGCTTTTGCCCAATGACTCACACTTTTGCCATCTTTTAAAAACTTAAGGGTTGTATATGGCTTATTTATCTTATAGAACTTATCATAATATCCAGCTCTTAAATCTAAAATCTCACAACTACTTAAGTACAAATCTAACTGATAAGAGAATCTATCTTTATAAAACTTATCTGGAGCAATCTCGCCGATGTTATTGCCTTGCTTTACCTTGTAGTTAGCAATCTTGTCACCGCCAAGTAATGGACCATAAAGATTTGAGAAGATGATGGTGTTTTGTTTTAAATAAAGAAGCGCTTTAGCATCTAGAGTTTTGATGTCAAGGTATTCATAGGCTACGCCGTTATATCTTTTTATCGCTGGCATAAGTGCAGATGTGAAAACGTCCTTTATGTAGGGCTCACAATCACTCATCTTTTTAAAACCAAATAACCCTTTTATGGCATCTTCATCGCCACTTAGAACAACCTTGTTATACTCTTGCAGTATTTCATCTCTTGCATCTTGTGCGCCAAAAAGCTCATTTTTTGTCTCTGCACCACCGCTATTTTTGCCCTCTGATGGTGAAAATAGTATCTTTATCATCTTTTATTCTGTCCTCATTTTAGGGGTAGATTTTCATATAATTATATCAGTTTAAATGATATAATATCCGAAAGCACGATAGGTGTTTTTTTATGTATCTGTTCTTTATCAGTACAACTATTAGTTTAAAGATGACTCTGGTTAGCTTGGAATCGGTTAAGCCAAGCGTGAAGATAGAGGCTAGAGAAGCTGTACTTTTGTATGAGATGATACCAAATATCGAAACTACAACAAATATAAAATAGTGAGTTAAGGAGCAATAGTGGAAAAATATCAACGAAGTATAGGTGCAAATGAAATTCTGCAAATGATTTTTACATATATGACAGAAGTTTCATCTTTAAGAGAGCATGATGATATTATTTTTGTTTTGGCAAATATGGGCAAAGCTCTCACCAATGCCGATAGATGTACGGTTTGGGTAGTTGATGATGAAGAGATATGGACAAAAGTAGCTCATGGTATGGATGCTATAAGGCTTCCTAAGGATTCTGGGATAGTTGGGAATTCCATCACAAGTGGAAAAAAGATAATTATTGATGATGTTTATAATGACTCAAGGTTTAATCCTAATATAGATAAAAAGACAGGTTATCGTACAAAAAGTATGATGGTTATTCCTATGTTTGACAATGATGATGAAATTATAGGCGCTTTTCAAGTTATAAATCATCTAGGCGAAGATGGAATTTTTGAAAAAAGGGATATGGAGCGCCTTATGCTCGCAAGTACATATGCGGCTGAGACTCTTATAGCAGCTAGCTTAACCAAAGAGATTGAAGAGACTCAAAAAGAGGTTGTTCTTACAATGGGGGCGATAGGCGAGAGTAGAAGTAAGGAGACTGGAAACCATGTAAAAAGGGTTGCTGCTTATTCGAAAATATTAGCACTCGCTTATGGAATGAGTGAGAGTGAAGCTGAACTCTTAAAGCAGGCTAGTCCTATGCATGATATTGGAAAAATTGCCATACCTGATTCTATTCTCAACAAACCTGGGCGGTTTAATGATGAAGAGCGCGCTATTATGGATACTCATGCAGAACTAGGGCATGCTATGATAAAAGACTCTAAAAAACCACTCTTAAAAGCCGCATCTATAGTTGCGTATGAGCATCATGAAAAGTATAATGGACAAGGTTATCCTAGAAAGAAAAAGGGTGAAGATATTCATATATATGGTCGTATAACTGCACTTGCAGATGTTTTTGATGCACTAGGAAGTGATAGAGTTTATAAAAAAGCTTGGGCTGATGAGAAAGTTTTTAAACTACTCAAAGAAGAGAGAGGTGAGCATTTTGACCCTGTGCTGATTGATCTGTTTTTTGAAAATCTAGATAAAATTTTAAAGGTTAGACAAGAGTATAAAGATAACTATCAAGAGAGTGTGCCTAAAGAGCGAGATACAAAAGAGATACAGATATTGGGGGCTTATGGAACAAGGGCAAAGGGTTTTGGAACAAGCTCATTTTTGCTTAACAAGCATAATGTTATAGATGCTGGCAATATTGTAGCTACACTTAACGAGGAGAGCGTACATTTAGAGACTGTCTGGCTTACTCACTCTCACCTAGATCATATAAGTGACATAGCTTTTATCTTAGACAATTTCTTTTCACAGAGAAGTAAAACACTTACTATAAAAGCGCTTGGAGAAACTATACAAACACTAAAAGAGCACTTTTTCAATGACCTAATCTGGCCAGATTTTTCAAAAATCAACTTGGTAAATTCAGAACTCAAAGCACTTTCTTATGAAGAGATAGAGCTAGGGGTTGAGTATACTCTTAATGAGAGTGATTCCATAAGAGCTTTTGAGACAGATCATACTGTTGCTAGTTGTGGATATATTTTTACAAGAGATGGAGACTCAGTTCTTATAACAGCAGACACCTACTCACTACAAAATGTTATAGAGATAATAGATACTCAAACAGATATAAATAGTATAGTAATAGAGTGTTCATTTCCATCAAGTATGCCAAAACTAGCTAAAGATAGTAAGCATTTAACTCCAAAATTACTTTTTGAGAGTATACAAAAGATAAAAAGAGAAGATATTAAGCTCTATATAAATCATATTAAGCCTAGTTACTTAGAAAAAATAGTTAAGGAAATCAAGGAATATAGGGGAAAAATGACACCAATAATACTAAAAGATGAAGATTTTATCATTTTCTCTAAAAAAGACTTGACATAGGAAATGTTTTGCACTATAATTCTGGCTCAATTTCGATGCTGGCATAGCTCAGTTGGCTAGAGCAGCTGATTTGTAATCAGCAGGCCCGGGGTTCAAATCCTCGTGCCAGCACCATTGAAATAGAATATTAGAAACAGTGTTAGACCAGAAAAGACATGAAAATGTAAATGGTGGGATAGTCAAGTGGCCAACGACGGCAGACTGTAAATCTGCTCCCTATGGGTTCAGAGGTTCGACTCCTCTTCCCACCACCATCAATGGCACATGCGGGCGTAGCTCAGTTGGCTAGAGCGTCAGCCTTCCAAGCTGAGGGTCGAGGGTTCGAGTCCCTTCACCCGCTCCATTGAACAAAACTTCTGGAAGCTGAAGTACAATTTCAACTTAAATTACTTCTTAAAATATAGCTTTTAAAAACTATATAGCTTTAAAACTAATCATAAAATCTAATAATTATAAAAAAATTATGCAATTATTGCTTGTGTATATTTTCACTATTGTAGTCTGCGCTCTCGTGGCTCAGGGGTAGAGCACTTCCTTGGTAAGGAAGAGGTCGGCGGTTCAAATCCGCTCGTGAGCTCCATTTATACAAAATAGTTTAAATTTAAGCAATAACTGAATGATTTTTGGGTACAATCCCGTTTCAATTCACAATTAAAGTCGGAGGACACTATGGCAAAAGAAAAGTTCGCGCGTAATAAACCGCATGTAAACATTGGAACTATTGGTCACGTAGATCATGGTAAAACAACATTGACAGCAGCTATTACTGCAGTACTAGCAGTATCTAATGGTGCTAAACTAATGGATTATGATGCAATTGATAATGCACCAGAAGAAAGAGAGCGTGGTATTACTATCGCAACTTCACACGTTGAGTATGAGACTGACAACCGTCACTATGCACACGTTGACTGTCCAGGTCACGCGGATTATGTTAAAAACATGATTACTGGTGCTGCTCAAATGGATGGTGCTATTTTAGTTGTTTCTGCGGCTGATGGCCCGATGCCACAAACTCGTGAGCATATCCTTCTTTCTAAGCAAGTTGGTGTTCCATACTTAGTTGTTTTTATGAACAAAGAAGATATGGTTGATGATGAAGAACTACTAGAGTTAGTTGAGATGGAAATTCGTGAACTTCTTGACATGTATGACTTCCCAGGTGATGATACTCCAATTACAACTGGATCAGCTCTAAAAGCTCTTGAAGAAGCAAAGTCTGGTACTCTTGGTGAGTGGTCAGCTAAAATTCAAAAACTAATGGCAACTGTAGATGAGTACATCCCTGAGCCAACTCGTGAAACTGATAAAGATTTCCTAATGCCTGTTGAGGATGTTTTCTCAATTTCTGGTCGTGGTACAGTTGTTACTGGTCGTATCGAGCGTGGAACTGTTAAGATTGGTGAAACAGTAGAGATAGTTGGTATTCGTGATACTCAAACTACAACTGTAACTGGTGTTGAAATGTTCCGTAAAGAGATGGACCAAGGTGTTGCAGGAGATAACTGTGGTATTCTAGTTCGTGGTATTGGTAAAGATGATGTTGAGCGTGGTCAAGTACTTTGTAAGCCAGGTACAATTACACCTCACACAAAATTTACAGCTGAAATCTATGTACTAAGTAAGGATGAGGGTGGTCGTCATACTCCATTCTTTAACGGTTACCGTCCTCAGTTCTACGTTCGTACTACTGATGTTACAGGTGCGATCACTTTACCAGAAGGTACTGAGATGGTTATGCCAGGTGATAACGTAAGTATTACTGCTGAGTTAATTCACCCAATTGCAATGGAAAAAGGTACTAAGTTCGCTATTCGTGAAGGCGGAAGAACTGTTGGTGCTGGTGTTGTTGCTGAGATTCTTGCATAATTCGCGAAAGCGGATTTTGCAATAACCATTTATAAGGTTAATTAATATGAGAGAAGCAATACATTTAGGTTGTGAGAAGTGTACTCGTCGTAACTATCACACAACAAGAAATAAAAAAACTCAAACTGAAAAATTTTCAGTTAAAAAATATTGTAAGTTTTGTAAAGAACATACACTACACAAAGAGATGAAACTGTAATAACAGTTCATCTCTTTTTTTGTTTAAATGCGATTTGGACTTGTTCAAATAGCGTATAAAACGAGATAAATGCGACTAGTCGCATGAGCTTTCTGCTGAAGAAAAC
>JAVEST010000161.1:0-3717 GCA_034006465.1 Sulfurimonas sp.
GATTTGGACTTGTTCAAATAGCGTATAAAACGAGATAAATGCGACTAGTCGCATGAGCTTTCTGCTGAAGAAAACCCAGCGTTAGCGTAGTGATTTGGACTTTGTTCAAATAGCGTATAAAATAATGATTAGGCGTGTAGCTCCAATGGTAGAGCACCGGATTCCAAATCCGGGTGCTGGGGGTTCGAGTCCCTCCACGCCTGCCACTTACATTTATTATTAGTAAAGCTTTATCGGCTTTATTTATAATCAATGCACTTTTAGGAAAGTTTAATGAAATTAGGTACACATATAAGAAACGCAAGATCAGAACTGACTAAGGTAATTTTTCCAACTAAAGGTCAGGTTAAACAGGCTTACATATCTGTTTTAATAGTCGTGGCTGTAATAGCGGCATTTTTAGCTTTGGTTGACCTAGTGATGTCTTCTGTTATGTCAGTACTTTTAGGTTAAGGAGAAAATATGGCACATAAATGGTACTCAATCCAAACATACGGTAGCGAAAGAGCTGTTCGTGAAGCAATCCTTAATATGATAGAAGAGATGGGACTTCAAGAACATATCTCAGAAGTTATTGTTCCAACTGAAGATGTTATAGAAGTAAAAGATGGTAAAAAAAAGATAACTGAACGTTCTTTATATTCAGGCTATGTTTTTGCAAATATAGATTTAAATACTGAAATTCAGCATCTAATTACTTCTCTACCAAAAGTATCTGGATTTATTGGTGAAGCTAATATACCTACACCACTTAATGAGCATGACATTAATGTTATCTTAGACCGAGTGAACAACCGTGCAGCGCCTAAACCAAAAGTTTATTTTGATAATGGTGAGACTGTTCGAATTATTGATGGCCCATTTGCGAACTTTACGGCAACTGTTGATGAATATGATTTAGAACATGGCACTTTAAAACTAAATGTTTCAATTTTTGGAAGATCTACTCCAGTTGATATCTCGTATACTCAGGTAGAAAAGATTATCTAAACCTGCTTCACTACGCTAAACCTAAGCTTTAAAATATAGAGTTTAGGTTTAGCGTAGCTAAAGTAAAAAATAATTTGAGTTATATGCTGAGAAAAATCAAGTAGAAGCGTAGTAAAGCGACAAGTCGCGAGAGCCTTCTACTGAGGAAAACCAAGCGTTAGCGTAGTAATCCGGACTTCGTTCGGATTGCGTATTAAATAAACAAAAAGGAAACAACATGGCAAAAAAAGTTATGGATTATATCAAGCTACATATTGAAGCTGGTAAGGCAAATCCTGCACCTCCAGTAGGACCTGCATTAGGACAACGTGGTGTTAATATCATGGAATTCACTAAAGCATTTAATGAAAAAACAAAAGATAAAATGGGATTTAAAGTTCCTGTTATTATTACAGTTTATACAGATAGAAGCTTTACATTTGTTACTAAGCAACCACCAGCTGGAGCACTTCTTATGAAAGCTGCTGGACTTAAAAAAGGTAGTGATAATCCTCTTAAAAATAAAGTAGGAAAAATTACTCGTGCACAACTAATGGAAATTGTTGATGCTAAGATTCAAGATTTAAACACTGATGATAAAGAGATGGCAGCAAACACTATTGCAGGTTCAGCTCGTTCAATTGGTATAGAGATTGTTGATTAATCTATAAAACAAAAATCATCGACCACAATGATTTAAAGCTTTGTGGCAGAATTTCACAGGAGAATTTGAAAAATGAGTAAAAGATATAAACAATTATTAGAAAAAATCGACACTACAAAATCATATAGTGTAGTAGAAGCTACTGCTGCATTAAAAGATTTAAAAAGTGCAAAGTTTGATGAGACTGTAGAAGTTGCACTAAACTTAAATGTAGATCCAAGACACGCTGATCAGATGATTCGTGGTGCTATCGTACTTCCACACGGAACTGGTAAGGTTGTTCGTGTTGCTGTTTTTGCTAAGGGTGCTAAAGCTGATGAAGCAAAAGCTGCTGGAGCAGATATCGTTGGTACTGATGATTTAGTAGCACAAATCAAAGAAGGTATTTTTAACTTTGATGTAGTTGTAGCTGCGCCAGACTGTATGGGTCTAGTTGGACAAATCGGTCGTATTTTAGGGCCAAAAGGTTTAATGCCAAACCCTAAAACTGGAACAGTAACTCCAGATGTTGCTACTGCTGTTAAAAATGTTAAGGGTGGCCAAGTTAACTTTAGAGTTGACAAAAAAGGTAACATCCATGCAGGAATCGGTAAAGTAAGTTTTGATGAAACTCAAATTACTGAAAACCTAAAATCTTTTGTAGCAGCTATCAATAAGCAAAAGCCTGCATCTGCTAAGGGTCGTTACATCAAAAATGCAGCTCTTAGTTTAACTATGAGCCCAGCTTTAAAACTTGATGTTATGGAACTTCTAGATATAAAATAACAAGTGATTTTTAGTGTCTTAAATTTTAAGGCACTATAAAGTTACTTTACTTTGGTAACTGCATTTTATGGACTAGAGATATAGGAGCGAAAGCTTAATTGTTTGCCAAGTGCAATCAACCTGTTGAAGTGTTGTCTGGGAAGGAGATATTCTATGACAAAAACACAAAAAGCTGAAATTATTGAAGTACTTTCTGGTGAGTTTAAAGACGCGCAATCTGTAATCTTTTGTGATTACAAAGGTTTAAGCGTTCCAGACTTAGAGAGTTTAAGAGTTGCTGCTCGTGCTAAAGACGCTAAGGTGCAAGTTGTTAAAAATACTTTAGCAATGATAGCACTTAAAAACGCTGATTTGAGTGGTGTAGAGTTAAAAGATACAAATATTTTAGTTTGGGGCGCAGATTCTGTTGCAACTTCTAAAATAGTAAGCGATTTTGCAAAGAAGAATGATATGTTTATTATCAAATCTGCTTATGTTGATCGTGAAGCTGCTGATGCTGCTAAAGTTGAAGCATTTGCTAAACTTCCAGGACGTGAAGAACTACTAGGTATGCTAGCTGCTACTTGGATGGCTCCACTTACATGTATTGGATTTGGTCTTAACGCACTTAGAGAGAAAAAAGAACAAGAAGAAGCTGCTTAATTAAAGCGGAGTCTTACTAGTTATTTTAAAATTTCAAAGGGAATCCTAGAGGCACTAGTGCCGAGGGCTTTCTGCCGAAGAAAACTAAGCGCTAGCGTAGTAAAACGGACTCGTTCGTTTTGCGTGATAGGATAAAGGGAAAAGGTTCCCTTTCATTTTATGAAATAAAATTAAAGGAATTACACAAAATGGCTGTAACTAAAGAAGATGTATTAGAATTTATTTCAGGACTTTCTGTATTAGAACTTTCTGAACTAGTAAAAGAGTTTGAAGAGAAATTTGGTGTGTCTGCACAACCTGTAGCAATGGCTGGTGGCGCTGTAGCTGCTGAAGCTGCTGAAGAAAAAACTGAGTTTGATGTTATTTTAACTGACGCTGGTGCTAAGAAAATTGGCGTTATTAAAGTAGTTCGTGCACTTACTGGTCTTGGCTTAAAAGAAGCAAAAGATGCTTGTGAAGCTCTACCATCTACAATCAAAGAGGGCGTAGATAAAGAGACTGCTGAAGATGCAAAGAAACAGCTTGAAGAAGCTGGTGCTACAGTAGAAGTTAAATAATTACTACTTCTAATACTAGAGAAGGTTTTCTTCTCTAGTTGACTAGTTAAATGGGCGCTTTTGCGATGAGACAGAGTCTCTTGGTAAAAGTGCCCTTATGTCGTTTATAAGCACTATTAA
>JAVEST010000036.1:0-16542 GCA_034006465.1 Sulfurimonas sp.
TAAGCTCTTTTATTGAGCCCCACAAAATCATTCAAGGACGCTTGAATATGATACTAATTACTTATCGAGGTAGCCTATGTTAAACACTTTATACTCCGGAAACCGTCTTCGTGTAGATTTCTCTAAAACTCCTCAACAGATTGAAGTACCAAACTTACTACAACTTCAACAAAGTTCATATGACAACTTTTTGATGTTAGATGCTAAAGATAGAAAAGCTAGTGGTATAGAACAAGTATTTCAATCTGTTTTTCCTATTCATGATACTCAAAATAGACTTACTGTTGAATATATTGGTAGCGAAGTAGCTAATCCAAAATACACAGTTCGTGAGTGTATGGAGCGTGGACTAACTTATGCAGTCAGTCTTAGAATGAAAACACGTTTAGTGCTTTGGGATAGAGATGAAAACACTAAAGAAAAACTTGGTGTAAAAGATATCAAAGAGCAAAGCATATTTGTTCGTGATATTCCACTTATGACAGATAGAACTTCATTTATCATCAATGGTGTTGAGAGAGTTGTTGTAAACCAACTTCACCGTTCGCCTGGTGTTATTTTTAAAGAAGAAGAGTCAACTACAATAGGAAATAAACTTATATATACTGGTCAGATTATACCAGATCGTGGTTCATGGTTATATTTTGAGTATGATCCAAAAGATATTTTATATATGAGAATTAACAAACGTCGTAAAGTTCCTGTAACAATTATGTTTCGTGCTTTGGGCTACTCAAAACAAGATATTTTAAAGCTATTTTACCCTATACAAACTATTAGCATAGAAGATAATAAGTTTACGATGGATTTTAATCCAGATGATTTCTCGTCAAGACTTATTTACGATCTAATAGATATGGATGATAAAATTCTCGTTCAATCTGGAAAAAGACTCTCAGCTAAAAAAGCACAGAAGTTTATAGAAGATGGCCTTAAAACAATCCAATATCCACTAGAAATTTTAATAGACCGCTACCTTGCAGAGCCGATTATAGATCCTGAGACTGGTGAAATTCTATTTGACACTATGACTCGTATAGATGAGACAAAACTTAAAAAAATGGCTGAAATAGGCATTGGCGAGTTTAAAATCGCTAATGATTTAGCTGAGGGTGTTGATGGTTCAATTATCAATGCATTTAATGCTGATGCAGATTCACTAAAACTTCTAAAACAAACAGAAGAGATAGAAGATGAGAATGATTTAGCAGCTATTCGTGTTTACAAGGTTATGAGACCAGGTGAGCCAGTTACAAAAGAAGCAGCTAAGATCTTTGTAAATCAGCTGTTTTTCGATCCTGAGAGATATGACTTAACTAAAGTTGGTCGTATGAAAATGAACCATAAGCTTGGACTTAATATCCCTGAATATGTAACAGTTTTAACTCATGAAGATATCATTAACTCTGTTAAGTATGTTATCAAAGTTAAAAATGGTCAAGGCCATATTGATGATAGAGATCACTTAGGAAACCGCCGTATCCGTTCTATTGGTGAACTTTTAGGTAATGAGCTTCATAATGGTCTAATAAAGATGCAAAAAGCAATCCGTGACAAACTCTCAACTATGAGTGGACCTATGGCTGAGCTTATGCCTCATGACCTAATCAACTCTAAGATGATTACTTCGACTATTATGGAGTTCTTCTCAGGTGGACAACTTTCTCAGTTTATGGATCAAACAAATCCACTATCTGAAGTTACTCACAAACGTCGTCTCTCAGCACTAGGTGAGGGTGGTTTAGTAAAAGAGAGAGCTGGTTTTGAGGTGCGTGACGTTCACCCTACACACTATGGAAGAATCTGTCCAGTTGAGACTCCAGAGGGTCAAAATATTGGTCTTATAAACACTCTTGCAACTTACTCAAAGGTAAATGAGCATGGATTTATTGAAGCTCCATATAAAGTTGTCAAAGATGGTAAGGTAACTAATGAAGTTGTATATCTAACAGCTACTCAAGAAGAGGGTGTGAAAATTGCGGCAGCTTCAAACAAACTTGATAAAGATGGACAGTTTATAGATAAGCTAATCACTACAAGAATAGATGGAGAGATACTTCTTCGACCAGCATCTGAATCTTTATATGCAGATCTTTCGTCTCATATGGTTGTAGGTGTTGCAGCATCACTAATTCCATTTTTAGAGCATAACGATGCTAACCGTGCCCTAATGGGATCAAACATGCAACGTCAAGCAGTTCCTCTTCTTCGTCCTCTTGCTCCATTTGTTGGAACAGGTGTCGAAAAACTTGTAGCTCGTGACTCTTGGGAGTGCGTAAAAGCTAAAAGAGCTGGAGTTGTAGAAAAAGTTGATGGAAGACATATCTATGTGATGGGGGATGATGATGGAGAGATCTATATAGATTACTATCCATTACAAAAAAATCTTCGTACAAACCAAAACACTTCTTTTGCTCAAAAGCCAATAGTTCATGTTGGACAAAAAGTAAGATCAGGGCAAGTCATAGCTGATGGTCCAAATATGGATCAAGGTGAGTTAGCACTTGGTGTTAACGCAATGGTAGCTTTCATGCCTTGGAATGGTTATAACTTCGAAGATGCTATTGTAATTTCTGAGAGATTAATCAGAAAAGATGCTTTTACATCTGTTCATATTTATGAGAAAGAGCTTGAAGCTAGAGAGTTAAAGCATGGTGTTGAAGAGATTACTCGCGATATTCCAAATGTTAGAGACGATGAATTAGTTCACCTTGATGAGAGTGGTATAGTTAAAATTGGTACTCAAGTAAAAGGTGGAATGATTTTAGTGGGTAAAGTTTCTCCAAAAGGTGAAGTTAAACCTACTCCAGAAGAGAGGCTTCTTCGTGCTATATTTGGAGAAAAAGCTGGACATGTTATAAACAAATCACTCTACTGTCCTCCAAGTATGGAAGGTGTTGTAGTTGATATCAAAATCTTTACTAAAAAAGGTTATGATAAAGATCCTCGTGCATTAGAACTTGAAAAAGAAGAGAGAGATTACCTAGAGCGTGAGCACTATGATCGTCTTCTTATGATAGATAAAGAAGAGATGCTTCGCGTTACTAAACTCTTGACTAGAGAGCCACTAATCGCTGATATTAAGATTGGTGAGACTCAGTATAAAGTTGGAGATACTATAGCGGATAAGGATCTTGTAGAGGTTAACCGTTTTGCAATGAATGCTATTGTTAAATCATTCTCTGAAGAGATTCAAGAAGAGTACAATAAGACAAAAAACTACTTCCAAAAAGAGAAAAGACTCTTCCGTGATGAGCATGAAGAGAAACTTAATATCTTAGAAAAAGATGATATCTTAGCTAATGGTGTTGTTAAGTATGTTAAAGTCTATATCGCAACTAAGAGAGTTCTAAAAGTTGGTGATAAAATGGCAGGACGCCACGGAAACAAGGGTATCGTCTCTATCATAGTTCCTGAGGTTGATATGCCATATATGGAAGATGGAAGAAGTGTTGATGTTTGTTTAAACCCGCTTGGTGTTCCATCTCGTATGAATATTGGACAAATCCTAGAGATGCATCTTGGTATGGCAGGGCGTGAACTAGGTAACCAGATATTAGCAGAATTTGATAATAAACAAAAAGATTTTATCGAAAATCTTCGTTCTAAAATGATAGCTATCGCTGATGTTGCAAAATTGATGAATGCATCAAAAGTAATAGGCGAAATGAGTGATGAGAAATTCTTGCACTACGCTCGCGACTGGTCAAAAGGTGTTAGGTTTGCTTCACCAATATTCGAAGGTGTAGATCCTGAAGAATTTACTAAACTATTTGAATTAGCAAAAATGGACAGCGATGGTAAAGTTGTACTTTATAATGGTTTAACAGGCGAAAAGATTAAAGAGCGTGTTAATGTTGGTTATATGTATATCTTAAAACTCCATCACTTAGTTGATGAGAAGATTCATGCGCGTTCAACTGGACCATACTCGCTTGTTACTCAACAGCCTGTTGGTGGTAAAGCACTATTTGGTGGGCAAAGATTTGGAGAAATGGAAGTTTGGGCGCTAGAAGCTTATGGAGCTTCTGCAGTCCTAAAAGAGATGCTAACTATCAAATCAGATGATGTTGATGGTCGTGTGCGTGCTTATAAAGCGATAACAAAAGGTGAGTTGATTCCAGCTTCTGGAATTCCTGAAACACTATTTGTATTAACAAAAGAGCTTCAAGCATTGGCTCTTGATGTAGAGATTTTTGACGAGGTACAAGACGATGAGTAAACTAGTTCCTATTGAAGTAACTGAAGATAACAGACCAAAAGATATTAAGCAGATACAGTTTCGCCTAGCATCTCCTGAGAAAGTAATGTCTTGGAGTCATGGCGAAGTTAAAAAACCTGAGACTATCAACTACCGTACGCTCAAACCTGAGCGTGATGGACTTTTTTGTGCAAAGATTTTTGGACCTGTAAGAGACTATGAGTGTCTTTGTGGTAAATACAAAAAGATGCGTTATAAAGGTGTTGTATGTGAGAAGTGTGGAGTTGAAGTAACATCTACAAAAGTTCGTCGTAACCGTATGGGTCACATAGAACTTGTTACTCCAGTTGCGCATATCTGGTATGTAAGTTCTTTGCCTTCAAGAATTGGTACTCTTCTTGGTATCAAGATGAAAGATTTAGAACGCGTACTTTACTATGAAGCATATATAGTTGAAAATGGTGGAGAAGCTTATTACGATGCAGAAGCTAAAACTCCAGTTTTACAATACGATGTTTTAAATGAAGAGCAGTATCGTACTCTAGTACAAAGATTTGACGCTCTTGGCTTTAAAGCTCGTATGGGTGGAGAAGTTGTTCGTGATTTACTTGATTCAATCGACTTAGTTGATCTATTTACTCAACTTAAAGAAGAGATAGAACTTACAAAAAGTGAAGCTAAAAGAAAAACTATTGCAAAAAGACTTAAGGTTATTGAATCATTTCTAAATTCAGGAAATAATCCTGCATGGATGATGCTAACAGTTCTACCTGTTCTTCCACCAGATTTAAGACCTCTTGTTTCACTTGATGGCGGTAAGTTTGCAGTATCAGATGTCAATGACTTATATCGTCGTGTTATCAACCGTAACCAAAGACTTAAGCGTTTAGTTGAACTAGAAGCTCCTGAGATTATTGTTCGTAATGAGAAACGTATGCTTCAAGAGTCTGTAGATGCACTCTTTGACAATGGTCGCCGTGCAAATGCAGTTAAAGGCGCTAACAAGCGTCCACTAAAATCTTTAAGTGAAATCATTAAAGGTAAACAAGGACGTTTCCGTCAAAACTTACTTGGTAAGCGTGTTGACTTCTCTGGCCGTTCAGTAATCGTTGTTGGTCCAACTCTTTCTATGGATGAGTGTGGATTACCAAAGATAATGGCACTAGAGTTATTTAAACCGCATCTTATAGCTAAGCTTGAAGATAAAGGTTATGCAACTACAGTCAAAGCTGCTAAGAAGATGATTGAAGATAAGACAAATGAAGTTTGGGAGTGTTTAGCTGAGATAGTTGATGGTTATCCTGTTCTACTAAACCGTGCGCCAACACTTCATAAACTCTCTATCCAAGCGTTCCATCCTAAGTTAATTGATGGTAAAGCTATTCAGTTGCATCCACTGGTTTGTGCTGCGTTTAACGCGGACTTCGACGGTGACCAGATGGCTGTTCATATACCTTTAAGTTCTGCTGCAATTGCAGAAGCAAAAGTATTGATGCTTGCATCTATGAACATTTTACTTCCTGCATCAGGTAAGGCGATAGCTACACCTTCACAGGATATGGTTCTTGGGATTTACTACATTACTTTAGAGAAAAATGGTGTAAAGGGATCGAACAAACTATTTGCAAATGTTGATGAAGTTAGAATTGCAATAGAGCATGATGCGCTTGATCTGCATGCAAAAGTAAGAACTAGAATTGATGGCAGAATCATTCATACAACTGCTGGAAGAATGCTACTAAAAGCAATACTACCAGACTTTGTTCCATCAGAGCTTTGGAACAGAGTTATGAAGAAAAAGTATATCAATGAAGTAGTTGACTATGTTCAAAAATATGGTGGTATTGGTGTAACTTCTAAGTTTCTAGATAGACTTAAAGACTTAGGTTTCAAGCACGCAACAGAGTCTGGTGTATCTATATCAATTGATGATATTATCATCCCAGAGACTAAAGCGGCTAAGGTTACAGAGAGTAAAAACAGAGTTATAGAGATTCAAAAACAGTATGAAGCTGGACTTTTAACTGAGCAAGAAAGATATAACAAAATTATTGACGTTTGGACTGATACAAACAACACTCTAGCATCTCAGATGATGGAACTTGTTCAAACTGATAAGAATGGTTTTAACTCTATCCATATGATGGCTGATTCTGGTGCTCGTGGTTCTGCTGCACAGATAAGACAACTTGCTGGTATGCGTGGACTTATGGCAAAGCCGAGTGGAGAGATTATTGAGACTCCGATTGTTTCAAACTTTAAAGAGGGACTTAATGTTATTGAGTACTTTATCTCAACTCACGGTGCTAGAAAAGGTCTAGCCGATACTGCACTTAAGACTGCAAACGCTGGTTATCTTACTCGTAAGCTAGTTGACGTTGCACAAAATGTTAAGATAGTTGAGCATGACTGTCATACGCATGAGGGCATTGAGATCTCAGATATAAGTGATCAAAATACACTAATAGAGTCTTTAGAAGACAGACTAAACGGTCGTGTTTTAGCTGATGATGTTATCGACCCAATCTCAAATGAGATTTTATATGCGGAGGGCACACTTCTTGATGAAATAAGTGCTAAAGTAATCTCAGAGGCTGGAATCAAGACTGCACACATTAGAACTCCTACAACATGTAAGAGTGAAAATGGTATATGTGCACTTTGTTATGGTGTAAACCTCGCAACTGGTTATATTGTTCGTACTGGTGAGGCTGTTGGTATTATTGCAGCTCAGTCTATTGGTGAGCCTGGAACTCAGCTAACTCTTAGAACGTTTCACGTTGGAGGGACTGCAAGTTCAACTGCACAAGAGAGACAAGTTGTATCTAAAAAAGAGGGATTTATCCGCTATTACAATCTTAAAACATATGTTTCTAAAGAGGGTAAAAATATAGTAGCTAACCGTAGAAATGCGGCAGTTCTTTTAGTTGAGCCTAAAATCAAAACTCCATTTGCAGGTCGTTTTGAGGTACAAACTGTACATGATGAAGTTATCATTAGTATAAAGGGTGAGAAAGAAACTGTTCGTTATGTTCTTCGTAAAAATGAGATAGCAAAACCAAATGAGTTGGCTGGTATTTCAGGTCAAATCGAAGGTAAATACTACTTCCCATATGAAAATGGTGCAGAGGTAAAAGAGCTAGAGTCTATTGTTGAGACTATTAAAGATGGGTGGAATGTACCTTCTCGTATCCCTTATGCATCTGAAATCTTAGTTGCAAATGGAGCTCCAGTTACTCAAAAAATCTTTGCAAAAGAAGAGGGTAAAGTTAAGTACTTCTTACTAAAAGGTGACTATTTAGAGAGATTTAAAGGTCTAAAATCAGGTTATGAAGTAGTTGAAAAAGGTCTTTTTGCAACTGTAGCAGATGCAAATAACCGTGAAGCAATAAGACACTATATAGCTCGTGGTTCAGTAATCGTTGCAGATGATGATGCAGATGTTGATCCAACTGTACTTATAGCTAAGCCAAAAACAGATGATTCAACTGTTATAGCTGAATGGGATCCATACTCAAATCCAGTAATCTCTGAGGCAAACGGTGTAGTAAAATATGAGGATATCATAGTTGGAACTACAGTAAGTGAGCAGCTAGATGAGTTAACTGGAAAGGTACGTCTTGTTATAAATGACCACCTCTCAGCTGAATATAAACCAGCGCTAGTCTTAGCTACTGAAAATGGAGAGCTTTTAAGATATGCAATTGATTCTAAGTCATCACTATATGTGGCTGATGGAGCTACTGTAAAAGTAGCAGATATCTTAGCAAAAACTCCAAAAGCGCTTCAAAAATCAAGCGATATTACTGGAGGTCTTCCAAGAGTATCTGAACTTTTTGAAGGTCGTCGCCCTAAAGCTACTGCACTTATATCTGAGATAGATGGAACTGTAAGTTTTGGAAAACCACTTCGTGGTAAGGTTCGTATAGTTATTGTTTCTGAAAACGGGATCATTAAAGAGTACTTTGTAGATAAATCTCATGTGGCAGTTGTTGCAGCTGGAGACTTTGTTCATGCAGGAGAGAGACTTACAACTGGTATTATCTCTTCACATGAATTACTTCGTATTATGGGTGTTAAAGCACTTTATAACTATCTTGTAAGTGAAGTTCAGCAAGTTTACCGCTCTCAAGGGGTTAACATTGCTGATAAACATATTGAAGTTATCTTTACTCAGATGCTTAGACAAATCAGAATTGTTAAGTCTGGTGATACTAAATTTATCGAAGGTGACTTGATTTCTAAAGCTAAATTTAGAGCTGAAAATGAAAAGATTACTCGTTTAGGTGGGCGTCCAGCTATTGCTGAGCCATTCTTAGTTGGTATAACAAGAGCTGCAGTTGCAGCTGATAGTATTATCTCAGCAGCGTCATTCCAAGACACAACTAAAGTTCTTACAGAAGCAGCAGTTTCTGCTAAAGTTGATGATCTTAATGATCTAAAAGAAAATGTTATCATTGGTCGTACTATTCCAGTTGGAACTGGTATATATAAAGATCAAGAAATTATACTTGCTAGCGGAAATAACTAACTAAAGTCTCTCTTCCCACTATCTTCGCCTTACACTAAAGTGTAAGGCACTCTTAAATTTATAATATATTAGAATTACAATTGTAAGGAAACATATATAAATGAATAATATTTTTAAACCAAAACTTTTTACTTTAATTCGAGAAGGCATACCGAAAAAACAGATTATTTCTGATGTGTTTTCTGGGATTATAGTTGGTATAGTTGCTCTTCCACTAGCCATTGCATTTGCAGTTGCATCTGGTGTCTCTCCTGAAAAAGGGATGATTACAGCTATTGTAGCTGGATTTATCATCTCTTTTTTAGGTGGAAGCAGGGTTCAGATTGGAGGGCCTACAGGAGCTTTTGTTATTATACTTTTTGGCATAGTAGAACAGTATGGTATTGATGGGTTATTTATATCTACCATTATGGCAGGTGTCATTCTTGTAATTTTTGGATTATTAAAGCTAGGTTCGCTGTTAAAATATTTTCCACACCCTTTAATAGTTGGTTTTACAAGCGGGATTGCTTTAGTTATCCTCTCAACTCAAATCAAAGATGCACTAGGTTTAAATATAGAACATTTACCCTCTGATTTTATGGAAAAATGGGATGTATATTTTACAAATATAAGCACATTTAACCCTTTCGCCTTAGCCGTTACGCTACTAACAATTATGATCGTGATATTTTCTAAACATATAACGAGTAAAATACCTGGATCATTTATAGCAATTATTTTGCTTACACTGTGCGTAAATATATTTAACATAGAAGTCACAACAATCGAGAGTTTTTTTGGGACTATATCAAGTGATATTACATTTAGCATACCAAACTTTGAGTTGATTGATCTAAAGATATACATAGTTCCTGCTCTAATCATTGCACTATTAGGAAGCATAGAGTCTCTGCTCTCAGCTGTAGTTGCTGATGGAATGATAGGTACAAATCATCGCTCAAATACAGAACTAATAGCTCAAGGCATAGCAAATATAGTAACTCCTCTTTTTGGAGGAATCCCAGCAACTGGCGCAATTGCAAGGACTGCTACTAATGTAAAAAATGGTGGAAGAACACCAATAGCTGGGATTGTACACTCTATAGCACTGCTTTTAATCATGATTTTTTTTATGAACTACGCAAAATTGATTCCTATGTCAGTTTTAGCAGGTATTTTAATTGTAGTTGCTTACAATATGAGTGAGTGGCGCTCTTTTATATCCATAATAAAAGGCTCTCCATTTGACTCAATCGTATTGGTTAGTACTTTCCTTTTAACTGTATTAGTAGATTTAACCGTTGCGATACAAGTTGGAATTGTATTGGCATCTTTGCTTTTTATGAAACGCATGGCAGATATAAATACTAATATAGCTTTTGAAGATGATAGTGATATGATGGAAAATTATACAAATTTATCAAAAGATATATCTGTATATGAGATAGCCGGTCCGCTATTTTTCGCTTCTGCTAAAAAATATGCAGAGACTATTTATTCAGTTGGATATAACTCTAAAATATTAATAATTCGTATGCGATATGTCCCATTTGTGGATTTAACTGCCCTGCACAATTTAAAAGCGACTATAGAATCCCTAAAAGCTGCAGGACTTATCATTATAATGTCTGGTACAGTAGATAATGTCTATAAAGATTTAAAAAATAATGGAATTATAGATATATTGGGAGAGGAAAATATATTTAAAGAATTTTCTATGGCAATAGAGTATGCTAACAACCTAATAAAAGAAAAAAATGAGATATAAAAATTCTCATTAGATAAAGTAAAGATTAATTAGCACTTAAAGTAAGCTAACTTTAATTAGAATTTATGTATTATTTCGTGTCTATAATTCTCTGAAAATTTAGAGGATTAAATTCTACTGGAAAAATTAAGTAAAGGAATTGTATGCCTACAATCAATCAATTGATTCGCAAAGAGCGAAAAAAAGTGACTAAAAATTCAAAGTCACCTGCTCTTGTATCATGTCCACAGCGTCGTGGTGTTTGTACTCGTGTTTACACAACAACACCTAAAAAACCTAACTCAGCTTTAAGAAAAGTTGCAAAAGTTAGATTAACTTCAGGCTTTGAAGTTATCTCTTATATCGGTGGTGAGGGTCACAACCTTCAAGAGCACTCAATCGTACTAGTTCGTGGTGGTCGTATCAAAGACTTACCAGGTGTTAAGTATCATATCGTTCGTGGTGCACTAGATACTGCTGGTGTTACTGGTCGTACTGTTGCTCGTTCTAAATACGGAACAAAGCGTCCTAAAAAATAGTACCTATTTTTTAGGGACCTCTATCTGATTAGTACGTAAAACGAACAAAACTAGCTAATGCGATTTTGCATAGCAAAAAGTTTCTTTAGAAAGTCCGTTTTACTACGCTATCGCTAAGATTTCTTCAGCAGAAGGCTTACGAAACTGGTTTCGTTTTGCAAAAAAAGTTGAGAGACTATCTTAGTAACGCTAAGTTCACTTCAGCAGTGGGCTCATGAAACTAGTTTCATTTTGAAATGGTGTTTTAGCGAATGCTGGATAATATTCAAGTAGCTACAGGACGATTTATGTTTTTAAAAAACCTTAAACAGTTTTTTAAAGAAACATATATGTTTTGAGTAAATTTGAAAAAAAACAAATTGAAGTAAGGAAAATTACAAATGAGAAGAAGAAAAGCTCCCGTTCGTGAAATTATGCCAGATCCAGTTTATGGAAGCAAAGTTTTAACGAAATTTATAAATAAAATCATGATGGATGGTAAAAAATCTACAGCAGAAAAAATCATCTACAGCGCTATAGATATTATTAGCTCCCGTGGTGAAAAAACTGGTATAGATACATTTAATGATGCTATTGAGAATATTAAGCCTATAATCGAAGTTAAAAGTCGCCGTGTTGGTGGTGCTACTTATCAAGTTCCAGTAGAAGTACGCCCTGTGCGTCAGCTTTCTCTAGCTATAAGATGGTTAGTTGATGCTTCTCGTAAGAGAAATGAAAGAACGATGGCTGAGAGATTGGCAAATGAGTTAATGGATGCAGCAACTGATAAAGGTAATGCATTTAAGAAAAAAGAAGATACTTACAAGATGGCTGAAGCAAACAAAGCGTTTGCTCATTACCGTTGGTAATAGGATAAAAAGATGCCGAGATCACATGACTTAAACGACGTAAGAAACATTGGTATTGCTGCTCACATTGATGCAGGAAAAACTACAACAACAGAGAGAATCCTTTTCTATACAGGTGTTGAGCATAAAATGGGTGAAACTCATGAAGGTTCTGCAACTATGGACTGGATGGAGCAAGAACAAGAAAGAGGTATTACTATTACTTCTGCAGCTACTACATGTGAGTGGGCTGGAAAACAAATAAACATCATTGATACTCCGGGTCACGTTGACTTTACTATTGAAGTTGAGCGTTCTATGCGTGTTCTTGATGGTGCTGTTTCAGTTTTCTGTGCAGTTGGTGGTGTTCAACCTCAGTCAGAGACTGTATGGAGACAGAGAAATCGTTACAAAGTTCCATCTATTGTTTTTGTTAACAAAATGGATAGAACTGGTGCTGACTTTTTTGAAGTTAAAAAGCAGATTATCGAGAGATTAAAAGGTAACCCGCTACCAATTCAACTACCAATTGGTTCTGAAGAGAACTTTGAGGGTGTTGTAGATTTAGTTACTATGACAGAGATGACTTGGGCACAAGATGCAGCTCTTGGTTCTATGTATGATATTAACGAAATTCGTCCTGAACTTAAAGAGATGGCAGAAGAGTATAGAGAAAAAATGCTTGAGACTCTTTCAGAAGTTGATGGAAATGATGAATTTGCTGAGAAGTTTTTAGATGGCGTAGAAATCACACAAGATGAGATAAGAGCTGCTATAAAAGCTGCAACTATCGGAATGGCTGTTGTTCCAATGCTTCCAGGTACTGCATTTAAAAACAAGGGTGTTCAAACACTTTTAGATGCGATTGTATCTTATCTACCATCTCCAGTTGAAGCTCCAGCGATTAATGGAACTATGATGGATGATGAAACTAAAGAAGTTTTTGTTGACTCAACTGATAATGGGCCATTTGCATCATTAGCGTTTAAAATCATGACAGACCCATTTGTTGGTCAGTTAACTTTTATCCGTGTATATCGTGGTTCATTAGACTCAGGTTCTTATGTTCACAACTCTACAAAAGATAAAAAAGAGCGTATAGGCCGTATCTTGAAGATGCATGCTGTTAAGCGTGAAGATGTAAAGACTATCTATGCTGGTGAAATCGGTGCTGTTGTTGGACTAAAATCAACTACTACAGGTGATACTCTTTGTGATCCAAGCGAGATGGTTGTTTTAGAGAGAATGGACTTCCCAGAACCAGTTATATCTGTTGCTGTTGAGCCAAAAACTAAAGCTGACCAAGAAAAAATGGGTATCGCACTAAGCAAACTTGCTGCTGAAGATCCATCTTTTAAAGTTCATACTGATGAAGAGACTGGACAGACTATTATTTCAGGAATGGGTGAACTTCACCTTGAGATTCTTGTAGATAGAATGAAAAGAGAGTTCAAGGTTGATGCTGAAGTTGGTGCTCCACAAGTTTCTTACCGTGAGACTATTAAAGACGAAGTAAATCAAGAACACAAGTATGCTAAGCAATCAGGTGGTCGTGGTGCGTTTGGTCACGTTTATCTTACGATTAAGCCTGGTGAAGCTGGTACTGGTTTTGTTTTTCACAATGAGATCAAAGGTGGGGCTATTCCAAAAGAGTATATTCCAGCTGTTGAGAAGGGTTGTGCTGAGACAATGTCTAACGGAGTTCTCGCTGGTTATCCTATGGAAGATATGGACATTACTCTTTATGATGGTTCATACCATGATGTTGACTCTAATGAGATGGCATTTAAACTTGCTGCTTCAATGGCATTTAAAGAGGGTTGTAGAAAAGCTAGACCTGTTATACTAGAGCCTCTTATGAAAGTTGAAGTAGAAGTTCCAGAAGATTATATGGGTGATGTTATCGGTGACCTTAATCGCCGTCGTGGACAAGTAAACAATATGAGCGACCGTTCTGGTAACAAAATTGTTGATGCTTACGTTCCACTTGCTGAGATGTTTGGTTACTCAACTGACCTACGTTCAGCTACTCAAGGACGTGCTACATACTCTATGGAATTTCATCACTATGAAGAAGTTCCAAGAAATGTTTCTGAAGAGATTCAGAAAAAGAGAAACGGTTAATAACTACTTTCAAAGAGTCTTCTGACTCTTTGAACCTACACTAAAAATTCTTCTTAAAATCCAATATATCTATTTTTAATTCAATCTTATAATTTGTAAACCGCACTCTTACTTTAAAGCCATAAAGACGAAGCTCATCGTATGGATGTCCATTTAGTTAACACTCCATCCCTCACTACACCTGTGATGTATTCTTATGTCTATTTAAGCTCAATGCGTTCGACCTCAGGAGAGGATGGAACGAGAAGCCCTAATAACTTTGTATTGTTTCTAAGTTTTTATTTACTTTGTACTTGTTTGGAAGCGAGGTTTCAACCTCGTTGAGATGCTTTCTAGCTCGTACTCTTATGTAAAAGTGCGTTAGCTTATATGTTTATTGCTACTTATCTATCTTAAAAAACTTCGTAACCAAAGAGATGATTGCTCTAAGAAAAAAGAGGATTAGATATACAAAAAAAGTATATAAAAGCGGATGTATGTAGTTTGACTTTTGCTGCATGGCTGCTAGTCTTACTGTAGGGTCACTTAGCATATCTGGATGCATAATAAGAATCAAAAATGTAAGCAACGCTGTGAAGATTATTAGTTCTTGTTTTAGTATCTTTGTCATGCGAGAATTCTATCATTTTTATTCTGATATAATGTGAAAAATTTTATTTTACGGAACTTTTATGATTAAGATACTCGCTTTGCTTCTTTTAGCAACACTTCTAAGTGCAAATCCCAAGATTTACTCAGCTTTAGGTGATGTAGTATATGACAATGTAGAGAAGATTAAAGAGCTAAAAAATATAAAAGAACTACAAGAGTATGAGAGTGAAATAGATAGATATGTCATAAGTGTCTATGCAGCAAAAAAGATGGGATTTAGTGCTGATATGAACAGCGAAGATTTGGATAAAAAAAAGTATCTAAATAGATTAAGAAAGCTATCAAAAACAAATGATATGTTTTATAAATATGTGCAAGATTTGTACAAAGAATCTATAGAAAAAGAAGATGCTAAACTTTGGCAAAAGTTGATAAATTCAGGGCTTATTGATACCCAAAGATATAAATATGAGATTTTAGAATTTTATTTTGCACACTCTAGTGAGCTGGATGAGCAGGGCGTAGTAAAAGAGTTTTTAGACAGAGATAAGGATTTAAAAACTAAAAATACTAAAAAAAACACATCTATACTTTTAAATGAAGAGGCGCAAGAGGATAAAATAAAGAGTATTAGAAAAAAAGATAAACTTAAACAAGAAAAGACTCAAAAAACCTTAGAAGATGAGCAAAAGAAAAAAAAGGCCGAGATAAAAGGTAAGTAAAATAGTTGTCTAAGTCCAAATAAAATCTTCATACTCCTCAGGCCTTCCCTTTAGAGTTAGGTATGGCTTATATGACGCCTTGTATGAGAGTGAGTCACAATCTTTTACATAGTAGCCTAGATATATCCAATCTTTTTTTTGTGTTTTTGCAAACTCTATCTCATAAAGTAGTGAAAGTTTACCTAAAGAGTAGCTGCTGTAGTCAGGGTCATAGTAAAAGTAGATAGAAGAGATGCCATCATTAAGTATATCTATAAGGTCTACTCCGATAAGCTTATCTGCATCATAATATAAAATTTCATATCCAAAACCATTGTGCCCATTTACAAAAGAGGTGTAGTAGTTTTGCGGATTTACATAAGAGTGCTCCCAGCCTTTTTTATCTTTCATATAGAGATGATACTTATCAAATAATCTGAGATGCTCTTTAGTCATACTTGGAGTTTGTATGTAACTTTTTATCCCTTTAGCTCTCTTCATAACTCTTTTGTGAGATTTTGAAAATTCAAAGTTTTTAACATCTATTTTTATGCTTTTGCACTCATGGCAATCCATGCAAATGGGTCTAAAATACATCTTGCCAAATCTTCGATAACCTCTCTCTATAAGCTCAGCGCATTGTAATTCATCACAATCTTCAATGACTTTATAGTGTGTAGTTTGTTTTTTGCCCTCAAGGTAGGAGCAACTATCATTTAGATAAAATTCTTTAAGTAGATTCATACTGTGATTTTGACATAATTTGCATAATGAATGCTTAAGTAGAGGAGTGATTTTGAATTTTTTTAAAAAACATAAGATAGTACTTTTTAGAGCTGTTGGTACATTGATGATTCTTATTGGTTTTATTGTACATTTTTGGCTCACTCCAAAAGAGGCATATATAGAAAATGAGTTAGCTGCACTAAACGTAGCTAGGATGGAAGCGATGGTTCATGGAGCTTCAAGCTCAGGCGCAAGTAAAAAAGCACAACCTGATGCTTCTAAGTATGTAGAAGAACTAAAAAACTTTCAAGCCAAGCAGGTGCAATACTTTACTATTATGAGTATGGTTTTTGGTGTTGGTATTTTGGGATATAGTTTTGTTAGAAAGAGAGAGAATTAAGATTAGTCAGACTTTAAAATAAGTGTGATGGGCTTTGTATGTAAAATATGAGTTGTTTTAACTTTATAAGCATCTTTACGAGGTTAAAACCTCGCTTCCGAAAGAGATGTAAGGTTATGAAGTTTGCAAAGCTTCTATAAACGATGCTTTTAGAGATGCTAAGCAATGGCATC